>NZ_JBSFWD010000006.1:0-245444 GCF_053592655.1 Streptosporangium sp. NPDC002607 | reverse complement strand
AGATAAATAGCTAAGAATAGCGTAAAAGCCTTCGATCTCTGTTTGTCGGCAGACATACGAGGAAACCATGACAACCAGGGATGGCTCATCACCAGCTATCCCTGACAATTTCCGGTTTATACGGAAATGTCGAAAACAGGGGTAATCAGTCCTTTCAAGGGGGAAACGCAATGCCCGAGTTCAAGAGTGTCCTCGCGGGGCTCGCGATCAGCACGGCGCTGGCCGGCGGAGTCGTCGCCATGGGCGCGGCGACCACTGTCACGAGCGCCAACGCGATGACCACCACGGTCACCGCCGCCGCCTTCCCGGCCTGGGGCGGCGGCTGCGGCGGCGGCGGCTGCGGCCGCGGCAACCGTCACAATTTCCACACCCGCCACCGCGAGCGCTTCAGGGTGTTCGAGAACAACGACAGCTTCAACCGCAACCGCCTGCACAACGACACCCGCTCCGACCGCGCCGTGCCCATCATCCGCGAGGAGCGCCGCCGTGACCGCGACGACGACAACCGTGGCAACAACGGCGGCAACAACGGCGGCGGCAACAACGGCCTTGGCGCCCCCCCGGTCTCCTAGTCACCTGACCAGGGTCACGCACCCCGATCGGGGCGCGGCACGGCCAGAGGCCGAAACCATGCGGCCGGACCCGCGATTGTGAGCGGCTCCGGAACCGTGACGGAGAGACAGGACACCGTATTCGCCACGATCACCGCTTCTCACCGAGAAGCAGCGACCGGACTTCGAATACGGGAACTTGAGGAGAAATCCCCGAGCCTCTGACTCTCAATACAGTGCGAGTTCTCATTTCTCACGAATTGCAGGCGGGGGTCCGCGGTTTTCGAACCGCGGGCCCCCGCTGTTGGTATCCGGCCCGCACCGCTCTCCCCCTCTTTCTCGGATATCAACCGAGCGGTACCCGCCTCGCCTCGGCCACCTCGACACCGACGCGGCCCGCCGGATCCAGCATCTCCAGCCATATTTCGCACACATGTTCTAAAATATCGCCGGACGGCCGTAAAGCACCACCAATGCGGCAGGTACCGCCATGGGCAATCCGATGCCGCGTCTTTCTCGGCGCGCGGCATCCGAGGTCGTACGCTGGGCGATGTCCGACGTTTGCAGGAACCGGGTCAGGACAGGAAACGTGCCGAAGTCCGGATGACGACAGGGGATGTCAGACATGAACGCGCGCGGCGACAGAGAGCATGGGAAAACGATCGACGATCTGTCCGAGGAGATCTCGATCGAGACACCCGAGGCCGACGCCGCCGAGCAGCGCCGGTCGGCACGCGAGGGCGGCCCCGGCTCGTCCGCCGACCTCGCCGCGGAGGCGGAGGTCGACCCCGCGGACGCCGCCGAGCAGAATCGGACCGCGCGCGAGGAGGACGAGGAGTGGCCCGATACCGTTCCCATGGAGGCCGATCCCGCCGACACCTTCGAGCAGCGACGCACGATCGAGCTCGATGAGGACGATTATCGCTGACCCCTGTTACCCGCGCGTAGGATGGCCCCAGACGCCAGGAGTTTCACCCGAGGAGACCACGTGACCGCTACCCCGGACGCCAAGCCCCGGGGCACCCGGCTGCCCCGGACAGCCCGCCGCCGCCAGCTGCTCAGCGCGGCGCAGGAGGTCTTCGTGGAGAACGGCTACCACGCGGCCGCGATGGACGAGATCGCCGAGCGGGCCGGGGTCAGCAAGCCGGTCCTCTACCAGCACTTCCCAGGCAAGCAGGATCTCTATCTGGCCCTGCTCGACCTGCATGTGGACGACCTGATCACCCGCTGCCGCGACGCCCTCGCCTCCACCACGGACAACAAGCAGCGTGTCCAGGCTGCGATCGGCGCGTTCTTCGACTTCGTCTCCAGCCAGGGTGAGGCCTTCCGGCTGGTGTTCGAGTCGGACCTGCGCAATGCCGCCCCGGTCCGCCAGCGCATGGAGCGCAACCTCCGGGAGAGCGCCGAGATGATCAGCCAGGTCATCCAGGAGGACACCGGCTGCTCCAGCGACGAGGCACGCCTGCTGGGTGTCGGGCTGGTCGGCATGGCCGAGGTCAGCGCGCGTTACTGGATCAGCAGCAACGGCTCCATCCCCAAGGACGCGGCCACCCAGCTCATCGCGCGTCTGTCGTGGCGCGGCATCTCCGGTTTCCCCCGCACCGTCGCCGATCACTGAGAACGTCCCGCGGCCCCGTGGCCACGGGACTTCTGTTCGCTTGGCGCGATCAACCGGCGCGTCGGACCTTCGATGGGGTGACCATGGGACGAGCAACCCTCATCGAAAGGGAGCAGGATGGAAATCAAGATCGGCGTACGTTCCGTGCACCGTGAACTCGTAGTGGAGACCGACCTCACGGCCGACCAGGTCGAGAGCGAGATCAGCGCCGCCCTCGCGTCCAGCGCCGGTGTCTTCACCCTTACCGATATCAGTGGCCGGAAGGTCATCGTCCCGATCGCGTCACTCGGCTTCATCGAGATCGGCGGGGAGGCGCTGCGTCCCGTCGGCTTCGGCGGCACACTCTGACGGATTCCGAGGCTCGCGCCAGATCGTCGTCCCCCGCCGGCACGGCGCGGTCCGCGGATCTGGCGTGAGCACCGGCGTCGGGTGAGCACCCCCTTACGGAGAGTGCGAGAGCGCCGGACAGCCCGGCACACGTCTCGCCTGGCTCAGAACCGCTCGTTCCCTCATGTGCCCGAGCACTCGTCCCGCTCGCCGAAACCGCAGCAGCGCGGACGCCTGACCCGGCGGAGATGTTCCCTGCCCCGGCCGACGGCCGGACACCCCGCGCCTCCTCTGCGTAACACGGGACGCGAGGTCCAGCGGTTCGGCCCACATCTCGTCAAGGAACTGCCATAGCGGCGCGAGGCCCTCATGTCTCGCACGCTACCGCTGTTCGGCGCCCCACGCGCCTTGATCCGCGGGACCGGTTCTCCTGCTCCGCCCCCGGCGAACAGGCCCTGGGCCGATCCAGCGGCCGGTCCGGGGGCGGAGGACACGCCCCCGGACGGCCATCCGGCCCCGTAGCGGGAGCCGGGATCCGGAAAACCGGCCGCACAGCCGGTGACACGCCCCGGACGGCCATCCGGTCCCCATACCGGAGACTCGGAGCCGGCGGTTCACAACCCCAGAGCGGCCATCCGGTTGCCGTGCTTCTCGGTCAGCCGGGCGAACATCCGGCCGATGTCCTCCCCCGCCGCGTCCACCAGCAGCGCCGCGAGCTCCGGTCTGGCCGCGGCCACGTGCTGTCCCTGGCTCAGCGCCTCCCCGACCAGCCGCCTGGCCCACAGCGCCAGCCGCCCGGCCTGCTTGGGGTCCTCCTGGAGCGCCGCGCCGACCCTCTCGACGGCGAACTGCGACCGTCCCTCGTCGGCGAGAACCTCCTCGACGAGGTTCCGCGTCCGGTCGTCCACGCCGATGGCCGCCTCGCGGTAGAAGTCGAGCGCGATCCCCGTGCCCACATACGCCTTCACCAGAGCCTCCAGCCAGTCTCCCGGGGTCGTCTGGGCATGCCAGTCGTCCAGTGGCCCCACGAAGGGCTCCATCGCCTCCTCGGGATCCACCCCGAGGTCGGCCAGCCGGTCGCGGAGCAGCTCGAAGTGCGCGTACTCGGCCGCCGCGAGGCCGCCGAGAGCCGCCCGATCGGTCAGCGAGGGGGCATACCGCGTGGCGTCCTCGGCGAGCCTGAGGAACGCCGTCAGCTCGGCGTAGGCGAGAACACCGAGCAGGTCGGAGACACCGGGAGGGGAATCGCTCATGGGGGCAGCCTACGATCTGATCGACCTCGCGATTCACCGGGAATACGAAGAAATCGGTTCTCCGTTGTGGTATCGAGTACACTGCTCTGTGAAAGTGCGACCGCACCGTGTTAATCCGGGATATCCACTCCCGGACGCCCCCAAAAGTCGGCGTGACGCCGCAGCGGTCGCTGATGACATGAGAAGGCTGGACCTTCCGCGAGGACCCGGCACGGGGAACACGTTTTCTGCCCGTGGTCCCGGCAGTCCTGCCTTCAACGGAGATTTAGGCAGGCCAAGCTGACGACGTTCCGAGACCTCGGAGTCACCCCAGAGATCGCCGATGCCCTTGAGACCGAGGGCATCATCGCGCCGTTCCCGATCCAGGAAATGGCACTCCCCCTGGCCCTCAACGGCCAGGACATCATCGGCCAGGCGCGCACCGGCACCGGCAAGACCTACGCCTTCGGCGTGGCGATGCTGCAGCGTGTCGGCAAGCCGAGGAAGAACCGCAAGAAGCCCCGCGGGCTGGTCGTGGTACCGACCCGCGAGCTCGCCGTTCAGGTCACCGAGGACCTCGTGACGGCGGCCGGCAAGCTCGGCTCGCGGATCCTCACCGTGTACGGCGGGCGCGCCTACGAACCCCAGATCGAGGCGCTCAAGCAGGGCGTCGACGTCATCGTCGGCACCCCGGGCCGCCTGCTCGACCTGGTCAAGCAGAAGCACCTCGACCTGAGCCAGATCGGGACGCTCGTCCTCGACGAGGCCGACCGGATGCTCGACCTGGGCTTCCTGCCCGACATCGAGCGCATCATCAAGCTCATCCCGGCGGAGCGGCAGACGATGCTGTTCTCCGCGACCCTGCCGGGCGAGATCGTCGCCCTGTCCAGGCGTTACCTCACCCGCCCCACCCACGTGCGGGCCGAGAACAACGACGCCGAGGCCGAGGCGACCCCGCAGACGACCCAGTTCGTCTGGCGCACGCACCGGATGGACAAGATCGAGATCGTCGGCCGCCTGCTGCAGTGCGAGGGCCGCGGGCTCACAATGATCTTCTGCGAGACCAAGCGCGCCTGCGACATGGTCGTCGAGCAGCTCAAGGAGCGCGGCTTCGCCGCCGCGGCCGTCCACGGCGACCTCGGCCAGGGCCAGCGCGAGCAGGCCCTGCGCGCCTTCCGCAACGGCAAGATCGACGTGCTGGTCGCGACGGACGTCGCGGCGCGCGGCATCGACGTCGACGACGTCACCCACGTCGTCAACTACGACTGCCCGCAGGACGAGAAGGCGTACGTACACCGGATCGGTCGCACCGGCCGGGCCGGCAAGACGGGCGTCGCGGTGACCTTCGTCGAGTGGGAGGACCTCACTCGCTGGAAGGTCATCAACAACGCGCTCTCGCTCCCCTTCCCCGAGCCGGTCGAGACCTATTCGACCTCCCCGCACGTCTTCAGCGATCTGGGCATCCCCGAGGGCACCAAGGGCGTGCTGCCGCGCGCCAACCGGTCCCGGGCGGGCCTGGCCGCCGAGGAGGTCGAGGATCTCGGCGAGACCGGGCGAATCCGCTCCCGCTCTCCCCGCAAGGGGCGTGAGGACGATCGTGAGGAGCGTCGTGAGCGTCCGGCACGCACGTCCCGCGAGCGCCGTCGCACTCGCGGCGGCCGTACCAGCGAGGAGATCTCCGCGCCGGTCACGGCCGAGGAGGTCCAGCCCGCTGAGTCCCCTGTCGTCGAGATCGCTGAGGTGGAGACGGACGTGGCACCCCGCAAGGACAGCCGTGACGACCAGTACGCCGCCGAGGCCGCGCCCCGCCGGGGCCGTGCCCGCAGGGCCGGGCTGAACCCCGAGGTGAGCCTCATCGGGGAGTCCGAGGCTTCGGCTCATTCCGATTCCGCGACGGACGAGCCGGTCCGCAGGCAGCGCCGTGCCAGGCGCGAGCAGGTGGCCGAGACCCCCGTGTGGAACGAGGAGCCGGTGGCGGAGTTCACCGCAGGCGTGGAGGACGACGTGGCCGAACACTGGGACGACGAGCCCGCGGCGGAGGTCTCCAGGCCCCGGCCGCAGCCCGAGAAGATCATTCCGTCGAGCCCGTTCGCGGTGATCTTCAAGTCTCCGGACCTGGCGTCGGACGACGACGAGATCGCCCCCTCGGCGGCCTCCGAGCGCGTGCAGAGCCGCCGCCGTCCGCAGATGCGCGGCCAGCAACGAGGAGTTCGCCGCCCGAACTAGCGGTGCAGGCCTTGAAAAAAAGGGGGTGCGACCATAACGGTGGCGCCCCTTTTCGCGCTCCTGGACGCACGGAGCGCTTTCACCGGACTGCCAGGGCGGATGCTCCGTCCGCCGGCGCGGCGAGGAGGCACCTCTCGGTTCTCTCTCGTCTCGCGGGTGCGGCTCGATAGGGTTGGGATGTTCCGCGACAGCCAAGCGAATCCTGTTTTTCCGAACGCGGCAGGACGTGCCGTGTCCGCGCGGGGAGGCTTCGGGATCGCCCGGGCCGGTGAACCGCGAACCGGCAGACCCGACCCGCAGGTCGGGTGCCGGAATCCCCGGCTTTCGAGCCGGGGGAGGACGTCAAAAGAGAGGTATCGTGGGGCTACGTGAGTACGCCGCGTTTTCTGACCATGCCTCCTGGCGTCCGTTCTCGCCAGATCGAGACGGCGGTGGGCACCTTCGCCGCCCTGGAGGCCCTGCCCGTCAGCGGCATTCCTGAGCGCTGGCCGGCCCTGCTGGTCCCCGGTCTGACGGGGAGCAAGGAAGACTTCATCGCGGTGCTGCAGACGCTCGCCCAGTCGGGCCGCCAGGTCATCGCGATCGACATGCGAGGCCAGTTCGAGTCGAACGGCCCCGACGACAGGAGCGCCTACACCTGCGCCGCGCTCGGCAACGACGTCGACGTGCTGGCCCAGGTGATCGGCCACGGAGGCCCGATTCACCTGGTCGGCCACTCCTTCGGCGGCCTGGTCACCCGGGAGGCGGTCATCGACGGCCGTACCCGGTTCGGGTCCTACACGCTCATGAGCTCCGGACCCGCCGCGATCGTCGGGCCCCGCGAGCACGCGGGGCGCATCATGATCTCGGAACTGCCCGACCTCGGGCTGGAGCACCTGTGGCACAACCGGATGGAGCCCGAGGCCCTGTCCGCCGGGGTCTCCGACGAGATCATCGCCTTCCTGCGCAAGCGACTGTTCGCCAACTCGCCCACCGGCATGTACACGATGACCGAGGAGGTGCTCTCCGCGCCTGACCGGTGCGACGAGCTCACCCAGGTCGACGTCGCCACCCTGGTCCTGTACGGCGAGCACGACGACGGCTGGCCGCCGCATATGCAGTCGGAGATGGCCCGCCGGCTGGACGCCGACTGCGTGGTGGTCCCCGGCGCGGCCCACTCCCCCGCGGTGGAGGCCCCGGAGACCACGGCCGCCGCACTCATCCGTTTCTGGAACGCCGCGGAGAGCCGGCCAAGAAGCTGACCTGGGGTTTCCCGCCAACGCGCCCCCTGTTGGACGCGTCGTCGAATGCCGTGTAATGATTTACTTACTATGGCGAGCATCGAAGACATCGTCGTCCAGCCTCCGCACACCGCGACCTGGCTGGTGCACATCGACCGCTCCATGTGGGTCGGCGGGGTCCGCGGCCTCATGCTCCAGGCCCTGCATCCCCTCGCGATGCGTGGCGTCTGGCAGAACTCCAACTTCCAGCAGGACCCGTTCGGGAGGCTCCGCCGCACGGCGGACTTCGTGGGCAGGGTCACCTTCGGCAGCCCCGCGGAGGCCGACGAGATCGGCCGCCGCGTCCGGGGAATCCACCGGCGGCTCCGCATCAACGACCCCGACACCGGCCGTACCCACCGGGTGGACGACCCGGAGCTGCTGCTCTGGGTGCACTGCGCGGAGGTCTCCTCCTACCTGACCGTGGCACGCCGGGCGGGCCTGGGGCTCAGCGACCGCCAGGCCGACCGCTACCTGGCCGAGCAGCGCCGCAGCGCCACCTACGTCGGCCTGCACGCCGAGGACGTGCCCGGCTCCCTGGCGGAGCTGGAGGGCTACCTCGCCTCGGTCCGCCCGGCGCTGAGGGTCACCCCCGAGGCCGCCTCCACCGTGCGCTTCCTGCTCTGGCCGCGACTGCCCGCCGAGCTGCGTGTCCTCGCCCCCGGCAAACCCGCCTACTTCCCCTTCGGCGCGCTCTGCTACTACTCGCTGCCCGACTGGGCCAGACAGATGTACGGCGTGCTGCCCGAGGTGCCGCCCAGCACGGTGACAGCGGCGCTGAGGGCGTTCCGGCTGACCATGAACTCGCTTCCCGAACACGTCCACGACCGGGCGTTCACCCCCGGCACCCGCGAAATGCTCGGGGCCTCCCGCGAGCGGCTCGCCGCCGCGGGTTACGACCTGAGCAAGGGGCTCAAGGGGCTGACCGACCCGCGCCGCTGGCCGGACCGGCTGCCCCGCACCGCCTGACGACGCGCCGCGCGGTCAGTCCGCGAGGGCGTCCCACGGCTCGCGGTCGCCGCTCGCGGCCTGGCCCTCGGGGCAGTGGCGGCGAAAGTCGCACCACGAGCACAGCGGGCCCGTACGGGGCGGGAAGGAGGCCTCGACCTCGGGCGGCACCGGGGGCGGGGTCCGGCCGATGCCCCTGGTCCGTGACGCGGCCGAGCCGGTCCTGCCGGGGCGGGTGGCCGACCATGCCCGGTAACGCTCGTCGGCCTCGGAGGCCTCGACGGCGATCTCCTCGGCTCGGCCAAGGTGCCGGGCCAGCGACTCGTCGGTGTGCTCCCACTCCACGACGGAGGCGGTCGGCAGGTGATGGAGCTCGACCCGGTGGCAGGGACGGTGCATCATCGCCGAGGAGGCGATGGCGTAGACCGCCAGCGCGAGCGAGGAACGGGCGTCGTCGGTGGTCAGCGGACGCCGGCCGGTCTTGTAGTCGACCACGACCAGCTCCTCGCCGCGCCGGTCGAGCCGGTCCACCCGGCCGGAGAGGGCCACGACGGAGGTGCGCGTGGCGACGGTGCGCTCGACACCGACCGGCTCCGCGGCGGGGTCGAGGCCCGCCACGTATCCGCGGACCATCTCCCCGGCCCGGTCACGCCAGGCGGCCGACTGCTCCGCGTCGCGGAACCCCTCGCTGATCCATCCCCTGGTGAGCAGGCTGACGGCGATCTCGGGCGTACGCCGCTCGTACGGCTCGCGCCACCAGGCGGCCAGGGCGTTGTGCACGCTGACGCCCACGCTGTTGTGCGCCCACGGCGGGCCCTTCTGCGGCGCGGGCCGATCCAGGTAGGTGAACCGGTAGCGCCGGGGGCAGTCCAGCCAGCTGTTCAGCCGCGACGGCGTGCAGGCATACAGCCGCCGCGGCATGCCATCCAGGGGAAGCTGGTCCATCGAGGGCTATTCGTCCCGGAGGTTCAGCCGGATCCCCGCCGCACGCGTGCCGTCGGTCAGCGGCCCCTCCTCCTGCTCCTGCGCCCCTCGGGTCAGCGAGCCGGAGAGCCAGGCGTCGAACTGAGGCTCCAGGTCGCCGATCGTGCTCTCCTCGCCGTGCGCGGGCAGCACCCGGGTGGCGTGGGGCAGGGTGAACAGCCGTCCGCCGATGGCGGTCAGCTGGTCGGCCAGGGCGGGATACTCACCGCCGACCCTGCCGGGGCCGTCGGCCTGGAGGGTCTTGCCGGTGAAGACCGCTTCCAGGGCCTCGCAGTAAAGCGAGACGCCACCGTGGGAGACGCCCGGGGTGGACATGACCTCCAGCTGGACACCGCCGACCTCGAACAGGCCCTCGTCCTCCATGTCGATGTCCGGCCAGGTGTCCGGCCAGGTCAGTCGCCACAGCGGCCTGTCCTTGGGGTGGAGGGCGATCACCGCCTCGTCTCTGGCCGCGACCTCGATGGCCGCGCCCACGTGGTCGGGCAGGCCGTGGGTGCAGATGATCGCCAGCACCTCCCGCTCGCCGACCTTCTCCAGGATCGCCTCCGCGTCGCGCGCGGGGTCGATGACGATGACATCCTCGTCGTCACCCAGGATCCACGTGTTGTTCTCGACCTTGTGCTCGACGCCGTCGACATCAACGACGCCCTCGGTCACCACTCGCTCGATACGCGCTGTCACGCTTCCGAACTTTACTGCCTCTCCCCACCCTCCGGTCCGGACGGAACGGTCAAAGGTTCGAATGCCGGGCGGGCGGTCAGAGGGCCGGGGCCTCCAGGCGCGGGGAGAACGCCCCGAAGGGCAGGTCGAGAGTCTGGTCGTGGTCGCGCAGATCGCGCAGGGACAGCTCGGCCAGGGTCATCAGGTAGCCGGCCTCGGCGGGCCACACGACCGCCCAGAGCCAGTTCCCCAGTGCCTCGCCCACGTAGACGGCCCGGTCACAGGCGGCGGTGACGCACCACAGGGCGGCCGGATGGCCCTTGACCTCGATCTTGGCGTGCGGCGGGCCCTGGTCGAAGCCGGTGCCGGGATCGGTGCTCTCCAACCCGGCGAACGCCGCGCCGAGCCCGACCCCGGGCTCCTCGGCGATGAGCAGCAGATCGGCGGGCCCGTAGGTCAGCGAAGGTCCGGAGACCGCGACCACCGTGGCCCGTACGCCGCTGCGCTCGTCACCCACGTGGGCGAACCCGGTGACCAGCCACCCCGTGGGCAGCGGCCACGGGACCCAGACGGGGACGCGGGAGATGCGGGTGATGGCCTCCACCGCGGCGGCGGAGGGAGGTATGGGTGGCTGGAACGGCAGCACATCACCGTGGGGACCGCATCTCCAGGAGCTTGACCAAGCACTCGGCGGACGTAGCGGGCCGAAACAGCGTGGGCATGTAGGGGCGGCTTTCACGCCTACCCACGCTGCTTCTTCGACGGCCCATCCGTCAAGAGGCCTGGTCGTTATCACGCCGTAATGTTGTTCACGTGCACGTAAATTGTGTGGGGGCGATCATCCTCGACGGCTCGGGGCGGATGCTTCTGGTCCGTCGCGGCAGGCCACCCGGGATGGGGCTGTGGTCCGTCCCCGGCGGCCGGGTCGAGCCGGGCGAGTCCGACCCCG
Source organism: Streptosporangium sp. NPDC002607 (assembly GCF_053592655.1). NCBI lineage: Bacteria > Bacillati > Actinomycetota > Actinomycetes > Streptosporangiales > Streptosporangiaceae > Streptosporangium > Streptosporangium sp. NPDC002607. Next base: position 234,690 of record NZ_JBSFWD010000006.1, on the reverse strand, counting down.
AGGCGGTCATCAGAGAGGTTCTGGAGGAGACCGGCCTGACCGTCGTCCCCGGGCGCCTGGCGGGAACCGTCGACCGCCCAGGCCCCGGCGGTGCCCTCTACGAGATCCGCGACTACCTGGCCGAGGTCTCCGGCGGCACGCTCTCCGCCGGGGACGACGCCGCGGACGTCCGCTGGGTCACCCGCGCGGAGCTACAGCGGCTCCCGCTCACCCCCGGCCTGCTGGACGCGCTGGTCGAGTGGGCGGTCATCGCGCGGGAGTGAGCGGCGCGAGGTCCACCTCACCGTGTCGAGGTGAGCTTGGAGCGCCACAGGGTGAGGTGGTCCGCGCTGTAGGTGGTGGAGCGGCCCAGAGCCACGACCTGGCCGCCCAGGACCGCCACCGCGCCGAGCCACTGGGCTCCGTCGCCGTCCAGCCTGCCCTGGCTGGGGGTGTGGAGCTGCCAGTTCAGCCCGTCCTCCGAGGTCCAGGCCGCGCTGTCGCCCTCGCCTGGAACCCCGTACCAGCCCACGGCCACCACGCCCTCCGGCGTCGCGGCGAGATCCTGCACGGCGGACGCGGTGTCCCCGGGGAGCCAGGAGAACTCCCAGCTCGTCCCGTTGTCCGCGGACACCGCGCCGAAGGCCTTCTGGCCGTCCTCCGTCCTGGCCGTGCCGGCCACGACGATGTCCCCGCCGTACAGGACCACGTGCCGCAGCCCCGCCGACGTCGCCCCCGGAGGCAGGACCGGCTTGCGCGCGCTCCAGTTGACCCCGTCGGCCGACACCCAGACCACGCCGGTCTCGCGCTCGGCGGTGCCGGAGCCGCCGACGGCCACGTATCCGGACGAGGTCGCCGAGACGTCGTGCAGCCGCACGCCCGTACCGCCCGCGGGAAGCCTGGCCGCCCTGGAGTAGCGCTTGAGGTCGGCGGAGAACCACAGGACGGGCACGGTGGCGGCGGGGCCGCGGTCCTCACCCGCCATGACGTAACCGGAAGGGCCCGCCGCCACCGCGTGCGGGGCGAGGAAGTCGTGGTCGCCCGCCGGGGCGAGGGGGCCCAGCACCGGAACCCTGCGCCAGTTCTCACCGTCGGAGGAGGTGAGCAGCAGCGGCTCGGTGGAGGAGGCGTCGGTCATCGTGCTGCCCGCGGCCAGCCAGCCCCGCCTGCCGTGCGCGACGTCGGCGAGCGCCTGCCGCCTCGGGCCGCCGAGGAGCTGCGCCGGGCCGCCCGCCTTCCAGCTCTGGCCGTCGGCGCTGCTCCAGATCCCGGCGTCGCCTGAGACGGCACCCACCGCGACGAATTTGCCGTCGCCCGCGGCCACCCTGGCCGTCTCGCGGGCGGCTCTGGCCAGGCCCTCGATACCCCCCAGGGAGACCGGCCTCGGTTCTCCGCCCTTGGGCGCGGTGATGAGCACCACCCTGTTGTCCACGTCGGCGGCGCGCTCGTCGCCGCCGACGACGAGGGTGCCGGTGTCGGACAGGGCGAGCGCCCGCAGCGAGCCCGGTACCTCGCCGAGGTCTGTGGTCTTGCTCCAGTCCCGGCCGTCGGAGCTGGTGTGGACCGTGTAGCGCTCGAAGCCGGATTCGACGACCGCGGCCACCCCCGCCGAGGAGGAGGCCAGCCGCCTGACGCCGGAACCGTCGGACCCCAGGCCGGTGATGGTCCCGCAGGCCTTCCAGTCGGCGCCCTCGGGCGAGCAGTAGACGCGGACCTCGCCCTTGTCGCTGCGCTGCTGGGTCGGTACGAGGACGAACCCCCCGCCGGCCACGGCCAGCGCGCCCGGTTCGGGGATGACGTCGTTGAGCGCGGTGCCGGTCCGCTGCCAGCTCCCGCCTCCGTCGGCCGAACGCAGGATGACCGAGGTGGACTGCCCCTGGGCCGGGTCCGCCAGCGCGACCACGGCGTTCCCCCTGGCGACGACCGCCTTGATGCCCCGCACCTTGTCCGGCATGCCGATCTCCCGGGTCGCCACCCGTTTCCAGGCGCGCCCGTCGGGAGAGACCCAGGCGACGGCCCCGGTGGTGCCGTCGTCCAGCACGGCCGCGCCGACCGCGACGAAGCCCGAGTCGGTCCTGGCCAGGTCCATGATCTTGTCTCCGCGCGCGAAGGCGTCCAGCTCAGCGGGGTCGACGGCGGTCCAGCTGTAGCCGTCGGAGCTGGTCCACAGGCCGTGCCCCGAGCCGAGGGGGTCGTTGCCCGCCGCCAGCCAGCGACCGTCACCGCCCGCCACCCGGCCCACCGTGGTCGGCCCCGTCTCGTACCCCACCGGGCCGATCATCCTGCCCAGCTGCCAGGTCGTGCCGCCGTCGGGAGAGACCAGGAACAGCGGTCTGGGTACCGGGCTGGTGGTGTCGCTGCCGACCGCGACCATGACGGAGCCCACCGAGGCCACCGCGTTGAGAACCTGGTTGGAGCCGTTGCCGCCGACACCGGCCCGCGGCACGAAGTTCTCGTCGCCCGAGCCCGCCTCGTCGCCGACCAGCCGGAGACCGGTGGCGAACGGGCTGCTCACCCAGCCCCACAGGGCCAGGCCGCCACCGACCGCGACGGTGAGGACCATGACCATCAGGAACGGGATCACCAGGCCCCTGCCACGCCTGCGCCTGGTCGGGCTGGACCGGCGTACCGCGGAGGGCGCGGCGGCCGAGCGGTGATGCCGCCCGCCGTTGGGGCCCCGCCTGCCGGGCGGGCCCTCCGCGACGAGCAGGTCGGGCCTGGCGGGTCTGCCACCGGGCGGGCGCCCTACCCGGCGTACGGGCTCGAAATCGTCCTCGACGGGCGTGCCGGGCCCCTCAGGCTCGGGTCCCGGCTCCGATTCGGAGGTCGGCCCGGGTGTCGAGCCGGGTTCCGGAGTGGGCGCCGGTTCCGGCGTCGCCGGAATGCTCGGTCCCATCCTGATCCGGTCCTCGGGCGCGGGAGGCGGGGGCTGCGGGGGCTGCGGGGGCACTGTCCGCCCGTCCTTGCCCCGCTCGCGGGCCGGCCCCGAGGCGACCAGGAGATCGGGCCGGTCCGCCCTCCTCCTGCCCCTGCGCTCGGGCGTCGGCCCCGAGGCGACCAGGAGGTCAGGGCGGTCCACCAGGCGCGGGCGCCCTCGCTCCGGTACGGCGTGGCGGCCCTGCCCCGTACCCCGTTCCTCCACGGGCTCCTCGGCGAGGTGATCGGTGGCGAGGTGGTCGGGGGCGGGGGGTTCTGCCGGGGACGACTGCCCGGCGGGCTGGGGGGTGGGGGCGTAGGGCTGGGCGTACGGACGGCGCCGCTCGCCGCCGAGTCCTTCCGGGCGGGCCCGGGGCGGCTCGCCGTCGTCCGGGGTCGGCGCCGCGAACGGCGGGAGCATCCACGGGGAGGCCATGGAGAGCCCGCGCGCGTCGTCGCCGGAGGGACCCGGCGGGGAGTGCTGGATCGTCGGCGGGGACGCGTGTGGCTCCTGGGACCCGCCTGCACGCATGGCATCGTCGTGAACGCCGCCGTCATCCGCCGGCCACTCTCGCGAGCGCGGGTCGTGGGGGCCCGAGGCCACGCTCAGCACCTCCTCGCAGGAAGCCCGTTTCAGCCCGGAGTCGGCACCCCGGACCGTTCCAGTCGTCTCCGTAACGGTAGGCCGCAACCCCTACGGATGCGGCAAATCGCACGCGACCCTACTACTACCCCGTTCTCCGGAAACGATCACCTCCCGCGGCCGACCGGCCGCACCTCTGCCGTACACAGTCAAGAGCAACACGTCCCGGCCGCGATGACGAGACCTCTCTAGTCAGATTTATCAGCCGGGCGCCTGGATTATCATGATTTGTCCATAAAAATCCTGAAACACACCAGCCCGCCGAGACCCGTGAAACCCCCGGCTCACCCCCGCCCGCCCACCGCGGCCCACCTCATGTCAACCGCCGACATGTGACCCCCGCCGGTGTCAGGCCGTGGGCGGTGTGAAGGCCGTGGTTCGTGCGAGACCGGCGGCCCTGCCCTTCGCCACCACCACCAGCGCCATCTTTCTGGACGCCTCGTCGATCATCTCGTCGCCGAGCATGACCGCGCCGCGCCTCTCGACCGTCGTGTAGTACTCGTACGCGTCGAGGATCAGCTCGGCGTGGTCGTAGTCCTCCTGCGACGGCGAGAACACCTCGTTCGCGGCCTCGATCTGGGTCGGGTGGAGCACCCACTTCCCGTCGAGCCCCAGCGCCGCGGCCCGGCCCGCCACCCGGCGGAAGCCGTCCAGGTCCTTGATCGCCAGGTAGGGGCCGTCGATGGCCTGCAGGCCGTGCGTCCGGGCGGCCATCAGGATGCGCATCAGGATGTAGTGGTAGGCGTCGCCCTCGGTGTAGCCGGGCGGCTGCTCACCGACCACCAGGGTCCGCATGTTGATCGAGGCCATGAAGTCGGCCGGGCCGAAGACGAGCGTCTCCAGGCGCCGGGACGCGCCGCCGATGGCGTCCACGTTCACCAGGCCCTTGGCGCTCTCGATCTGGGCCTCGATGCCGATCCTGCCGACGGTGAGGCCGTTCGCCTTCTCGATCTGGGTGAGCAGCGTGTCGAGCCACATCACCTGGGCCGCGTCCTCCACCTTGGGCAGCATCAGGCAGTCGACGAACTCCCCCGCGCCCTCCACGACCTCGATGACGTCGCGGTAGGTCCACTGGGTGCCGAGGTCGTTGACCCTGACGACCCTCGTCCTGCCCGACCAGTCGCCCTCGCGCAACGCCGCCACGATGTTCTTGCGCGCCCCCTCCTTGGCGAGGGGCGCGACGGAGTCCTCCAGATCGAGGAAGACCTCGTCGGCCGGGAGCCCCTGGGCCTTCTCCAGGAATCGGGGGTTGCTGCCGGGCACCGCGAGACATGAACGCCGAGAACGCATGGGCACACGCTAGCGCCCGCGGGAAAGCAGACCGGCGGCCGGGCGGCGCTATGGCGTCCGGACAAAGACCTCCCCCTGTTCTTGGCGGCGATCTCGCAGGGCTTTTGCCGGAGATCTCACAAGAATGAGCGTCAAGAACCTGCAAAGGAGACACGCACCATGGCAAACGCTTCCTCTGTGACCAGGCCCGCCGTACTGTCCGACCTCATCCCGGGCTCCCGTACCCGCGACGTCGCGCTGGTGGTCGGCGGCGCCGCCCTGACGGGCCTGGCGGCGCAGCTCAGCTTCCCGCTGCCCGGCTCGCCCGTCCCGGTCACCGGCCAGACCTTCGCGGTCGTGCTGGTCGGCGCGGCCCTCGGCATGAACCGCGCGGCGCTGAGCATGGCGCTCTACCTGCTGGTCGGTCTCGCGGGCGTGCCGTGGTTCGCCGGCGGCACCTCCGGCTTCGGCGGCGCGTCCTTCGGGTACGTCATCGGCTTCATCGCCGCCGCGGCCGTGGTCGGCAAGCTCGCCGAGCGCGGCGGCGACCGCACCGTCCCGCGCACCGTCGGCACGATGATCCTGGGCAACCTGGTCATCTACGCCTTCGGCCTGCCGGTCCTCATCGCCGTCGCCCAGGTGGACCTCGCCACCGGCCTCGCGGTGGGCGTGCTGCCCTTCCTGCTCGGCGACGCCCTCAAGATCGCCATCGCGGCCGGGCTGCTCCCGGCCGCCTGGAAGCTCTCCCGGCGCTGACCTCACGGCGCGTACGGCCTGTACCGCCCCAAGGGGAGGAACAGGCCGTACATTCGTCTCATGGGTGTGATCGAGGAGGGCGCCAAGAAGTCGAGCGTCCTGTGGCTGTCGCTGGACCGGCCCCGGCTGGCCTGGCACACCTGGTACGACGGTGCGATCTACTTGGTCACCGGCGGGGGCGAGCAACCGCTGCCGGGGCTGGCCGAGGCCGATGAGGTCCGGGTGACGCTGCGCAGCAAGGACAACGGCGGGCGCCTGGTGGCCTTCGACGCCGGCGTGGAGGTGATGGACCAGACGAAGGCCGCCGACGCGGTGGCCGCGCTCGCCAAGGAGCGGCTCAACGCCCCCGACGGCGCGAGACTGGTGGAGCGCTGGGCCGCCGCCTCCCAGGTGATCCGGCTCATCCCACGGGAGCCGGCTTCCTGACCTCCGGCACGGGCACGGGCGGCACGACCGTGGCCCGCTGGGCCAGGTAGGCGCCGATCAGGACGATCACGCCACCCGCGATCTGGAAGGGTCCGAGCGCCTCGCCCAGCAGGATCCAGGCGACCACCGCCCCGGCGATGACCTCAAGCGAGGCGACGGTGGAGCCGATGGCGGCCGACAGGCGGCGTACCGCCAGCACGCCGAGGATGTAGGCGATGACCGTGGCGATCACGATCAGGCAGACCAGCGCCGCGGCCACCGGCAGCGAGTAGCCGCCCACGGGTGTGGCCGTCCCGCCGAACACCTCCCAGGGGATGTTCCAGGGCTGGGAGATCGGGGCGAGCGCCACCGCGGCGCCGAGCAGCCCCCAGGCGACCAGCCCGAGCGGATCGATCTCGTCGCCGAAGCTGTCGTTGAGCAGGAAGTATCCGGTGCTGCACGCCGCCGCGGCGAGGGCGAGGAGCAGTCCCACCGGGTCCAGGGCGAGACCCGACCAGACCTCCACCACGATGCCGAGGCCGAGCACGGCGACGGCGGCCCCGGCGAAGGCCGCCCGCGACAGCCGTACCCGCCGGACGAACCGTACCCAGAGCACCACCAGCACCGGCGAGGTGTACTCGATCAGCAGGGTGACGCCGACCGGCAGCCGGGTGATCGCCGCGAAGAAGAGCGCCTGCACACCGGCCACCGCGATCACCGCGTACGCCGCGAAGAACGGCAGCCGCGAACGCGGGATGCGCAGGGCCGAGGGCCGGGCCACCGCGAGGACGCCGACGAGCAGCAGCCCGGCGCCCGCCATGCGTACCCAGACCGCCTCCAGCGGGGCCAGCCCCGCCGCGCCCACGTATTTGGCCATGGGGCCCGAGAAGGCGAAACAGAGGGACGACGCGAGTGCGATCAGCAGTCCTGCACGTCTCATGAAACACCATTCCCGTAATTACCATTGTGCACCTTTGATGCTGTCATGTCGGGATACCGGCCAGCAAATCGATTCCGGCATGTGAGCCGGGGAGCGTGGCAGCAGCCGGTAGGCCCGAGACGCGGCCTACGCTTCAAATGTGAGGATCTTCATCGCGCGTCTCGCCGGTACCCCGGTCTTCGACCCCGCCGGGGACCAGATCGGCCGGGTCCGTGATGTGGTGGTGGCCATCGCCGGCAGCGCGCCGCCGCATGTGCACGGGCTGGTCGTCGAGGTGCAGCCCCGGCGCCGGGTCTTCCTGCCGATCACCCGGATCCGGTCCGCCCAGACGGGTTCCGTGGTCTTCAGCGGCCAGCTCAACATGCGCAGGTTCGAGCAGCGGGCGACCGAGACCCTGGCCGTCGCCGAGCTGCTCGACCTCGGTGTGGAGGTCGACGGCGAGCGGATGACGGTCCTGGACCTGGCCATGGAGCAGACCAGGCGCGCCGAGTGGCTGGTCACCAAGGTGGCGGTGGTCCCGAGCACGCCCGGCATGGGGCTGCGCCGACGCGGCGCGACCAGAGTCGTCGACTGGGCCGAGGTCCACGGCTTCGGCGCCGTCCAGAAGGACCAGGGCGCCGCCAACCTGCTGGTCGCCTTCGAGTCGATGCGCGCCGCCGACCTGGCGGGGGCACTGCACGAGTTGCCGGACAAGCGGCGGGTCGAGGTGGCGGCGGCCCTTGACGACGTACGGCTCGCCGACGTGCTGGAGGAGCTCCCCGAACGGGATCAGATCAGCATTCTGAGCAGGCTCTCCCCTGACCGGGCCGCGGACGTGCTGGAGGAGATGGACCCCGACGACGCGGCCGACCTGCTGCAGGACCTCCCCGCCGAGCAGGCCGAGGCGCTGATGGCGCTGATGGAGCCCGAGGAGGCCGCGCCGATCAGGCGGCTGCTGATCTACCCGGAGAACACCGCGGGCGGGATGATGACGAGCGAGCCGGTGGTCCTGCCGCCGAACGCGACGGTCGCCGAGGCGCTGGCCAACATCCGCCAGCGCGAGCTCACTCCCGCGGTGGCCGCGCAGGTCTACGTGGCCAGGCCGCCCATCGAGACGCCCACCGGCCGCTTCCTCGGCCTGGCCCACTTCCAGCGGCTGCTGCGCGAGCCGCCGTCCACACTGCTCGGCAGCATTCTGGACACCTCCCTCGACCCGATCAGGCCGGAGTTCACCCTGAACCAGGTGACCTTCTACCTGGCCACCTACAACCTGGTGGCGGCTCCCGTGGTGAACGAGGCCGGGCGCCTGGTCGGGGCCGTCACGGTGGACGACGTGCTCGACCACCTGCTGCCCGAGGACTGGCGCGAGCAGGAGGACAGGCATGGCTGACCGCCTCGACCAGCCCAGACAGCCCGGCCTGCGGCTCCGTCCGCACTACGACCCCGAGGCGTTCGGGCGGCTCTCCGAACAGATCGCCCGCTTCCTCGGCACCGCGAGGTTCCTGGTCTACATGACGGTCTTCGTCACCGTCTGGGGCCTGTGGAATGCCTTCGGCCCCCCGCCGCTGCGGTTCGACCCCTACCCGTTCATCTTCCTGACGCTGATCCTGTCCCTGCAGGCCTCGTACGCGGCGCCGCTGATCCTGCTCGCCCAGAACCGGCAGGCCGACCGTGACCGGGTCCAGAACGAGCACGACCGCAGGGCCGCGGAACGGAACCAGGCCGATCTGGAGTACCTCACCCGGGAGGTCGCCGCCCTGCGCATGGCGGTCGGCGAGGTGGCCACCCGCGACTACATCCGCTCGGAACTGCAGCGCCTCCAGGAGGATCTCCAGGAGCCGCGAACGTCCACGGAGGCGTGAAAGACGGGTCGCGCGCCGGGTGTCCCGGCGCGCGACCCGCGCGAACCTCAGCGGTCTAGAAGAACTGGTTCTCCGGCACCGGCAGGTCCAGTCGCGCCGGGCCCTGCCACCTGGCCGTGTCCTTCGGCACGTCGGCGCTGCCGAGGGTGCTGATCGCCAGCGGGATCACGACCTTGCTCCCCGCCAGGTCGACGGTGACGTTCGCGCCGGTGGCCCGCTCGGCGCTGTAGGTCGAGTCGGTGCCGGCGATCACGAGGGCCAGCCTGTGTCCCTTCTTGAAGACGTACTCCTGCGGCAGCGTCTCCCAGCTGACCCTGCCGTACGTGCCCGGGGGCAGTGGCGAGGGCTCGCTGAGCGAGTCGCGGTTCTGCACGTCGATCCAGCCACGGGCGACGATCTCCAGTGGCCGGGTGGCCCGGTTGGTGACGACCTGCCGGTAACAGGCGTCGTCGGAGGCCGTGCTCTCGCCGTGGCAACTCTCCTCGGCGACCGTGGTGATGCCCTGGCCCCGCCGCCAGTCGACCCGGGTGTCCTCGCCGAAGTCGACGAGGAGCGCGGTCAGGTTCGAGGTGGGCCTGTCGAGCGCGACGCGCAGGTCCACCACGGGCGTGCCGGACAGCCGCAGGTCCAGCGGCAGCTCGCCGGTGGTGAAGGCCACCCGCCCCGGCTTGACGGTGCCGACGTCGGCCACCATCGCGTCCTCGGACTGGCGGATGTCGGTGAACGTAGCGGTCTGCCCCTTCCTGGCCGGTACGAGGCCGAACGAGCCGTCGGCCGCGGGGCGGAAGGGGACCTTCAGGGAGAGCGGGGCGGGCCAGTCGCGCTGGGTGATCCAGCGGTCGAGGCTGGTCTGCACGTCGGCGCGGGGCTCTCGCATGATGCCGTTCTGCACGCCGAGCAGCCAGTAGTCGAACCAGCGGTGCAGCGTGTCGACCCAGAGGTCACGACGGCCCTCGAAGTCGAAGGGGTCGACGTGCTGGTACTGCCCGACCCAGATCTTGCGGGGCACGTTCCTGCCGGCCAGCGCCTGCCACCACTTGGAGAAGTTGTCGGGCCTGACGTTGAGGTCGTTGACCGTGTGCACGGCGAAGACGCTGGCGCGCACCTTGGAGACATCGGCCATCGAGCCCGCGATGTAGTCGCGCTCGGCCCAGAAGCCGTTGTAGTCGCCGGTGTCGTCGCCGTCCTCGGCGTCCAGCCGCGCCCGCACCGCGGCGCACTTGGCCTCGGGGTCGGTGTCGACGTAGTTCCCCAGCCACGACATGTAGTCGTAGTTGTAGATCACCCCGTTGGAGCGCTGGTATTTGTACCAGGAGCTGATCGCCGAGATCGGGACGATGGTCTCCAGCCCCTGCACGCCGGTCGCCGCCACGGCGTTGGCCAGCGTGCCGTCGTACGACTTGCCGATCATCGCGGCCTTGCCGGTGGTCCAGTCCGCGACCGCGGGCGTGCCGTCGGGGTGGTAGGCGGTGGCGCGGCCGTTCAGCCAGTCGATCACGGCCTTACCGCCCAGCACGTCGGCCTGCCCGCCGACGTCGGGACAGCCGTCGGACCTGGTGGTGCCGATCATGTCGACATTGAGGACGGCGTAACCGCGCGGTACGAAGTAGTTGTCGTAGAACAGCGGGAATTTCACTACGTTCCCGGCGGCGTCATAGACCTTCCGCTCGGCCTCGTTACCCCGGCCGGAGTTGTCGTAGTACGGACTCTCATCGATGATCACCGGCACCTTGAGCCCGGGACCCGATTCCTTCGGCCTGATGATGTCGACACGGACCCGGTCCGGCCTCCCATCGGAGTCGCTGTCGACACCCGACTCGACGTAGACGTGCTCGCGGACGGCGTCGGCGTAGGAGAAGACCGGTTGGGACCGTCCCCGCTCGACGGTGAGGGATGGCTGGGTGGCCGCGTGGGCTGGGGTGACGCCCGCCGCGAGAACCGCGAGGACGATAAGGGCTGCCCGTAACTTCGGCAAGCGGAGCCTCCAGAACAACTAGGGAAACATCCGCAATATCAATCTTTGTCCGTATAGTCCGCAAGATCCTTTATGTGTTCGACATCACCCTGGGGCTGGTATGTGACATGACGCTCGACAGCCCTGTCCGGCCACCGGTCAGGACGGCCCGGCGCGAGCCCGGGCAAGCGGGAGCAGGGGTACGGCCGCGGCGGCTACCCGCCGCGGGGCCTCAGCAGGGTTCGGTGCCGGAGGCGGGCAGGAGCTTGTTCAGCATGACCGCGCACTGACGCAGTTCGTCGGCGTCGAGCATGTCCAGGAACTGGGCGCGGACGCCGCGCAGGTAGGTGGGACCGGCCTCGGCCAGCCGCGCCGCGCCCGCGTCGGTGAGCACCGCGAACAGGCCGCGCGCGTCACTGGTGCACGCCTCGCGCTCGACCAGGCCGTCACGCTGGAGGCGGTCGACGAGCCGGGTCAGGCCGCTGCGCGAGAGCAGCACCCGGTCCGCCAGGTCGTTCATCCTCAGCCGCCGCTCGGGCGCCTCGAAGAGTTGCAGGAGGACTTCGTAGGAGGCCAGGGGCAGATCGTGCTCGATCAGCAGGTCGGCCTCCAGCACCCGGGCGATGCGGACCTGGGCTCGTTGGAGCATGCGCCAGAGCGTCAGCTCCTCCGAGCTGAAGCTCTCCATGGACTCGCCCGCCGTGAGGGTCACACAGTAACCTTAGAACGTTGCACGCGCATCTACACAGCGAATTGTCCGAATCCGGCGACCAGAGCCGGGGCCGGAATTCCTGCCGACGTTCCGGGGTTCATACCATTGGACTTCCGACGCCGACCGTTCCCTGACGGGATCGGGCCTCTCGCCAAGCCATACGAGCGCCACGATGGGCAGTTCCTGCCCTTGAGGCGCCTCATCGATAACAGACAAGGAGGGACGGCATCCTCCGTCGCCCCAGTGTGACGCCGCGTTGCCGACACTTCGATGGCACCTACCCCGGAACTGGTGATGGCCGCCCTCGCGACCGTCAACGACCCTGAGATCCGTCGGCCGATCACCGAGCTCGAAATGGTCAAGAGCGTCGACATCTCCCCCGAGGGGGCGGTACGTGTCGCGATCTTCCTCACGGTGTCCGGCTGTCCCATGAAGGACACCATCACCCGAGACGTCACCGCCGCGGTCTCCAGGATCGACGGAGTGGCCGGCGTCTCCGTCGAGATGGACGTCATGAGCCCCGAGCAGCGCAAGGCGCTGCAGACCAAGCTACGCGGCAACAAGGGTCCCGAGAAGGAGATCCCCTTCGCCCAGCCCGGCTCGCTGACCCGTGTCTTCGCCGTCGCCTCCGGCAAGGGCGGTGTCGGCAAGTCGTCGGTCACCGTCAACCTGGCCGCCGCGATGGCCGCGAGCGGTCTCAAGGTCGGCGTCGTCGACGCCGACATCTACGGCCACAGCATCCCTCGCATGCTCGGCACCTCCGAACGTCCCACCAAGGTCGAGGACATGATCATGCCGCCGGTGGCGCATGACATCAAGGTCATCTCGGTCGGCATGTTCAAGCCGGAGGGCAACACCCCCGTCGTGTGGCGCGGGCCCATGCTCGACCGGGCCCTGCACCAGTTCCTCGCCGACGTCTACTGGGGCGACCTGGACGTGCTGCTGATGGACCTGCCCCCGGGCACCGGTGACATCGCGATCTCCGTGGCGCAGCGGATGCCCTCGGCGGAGCTCCTGGTGGTGACCACCCCGCAGCAGGCCGCCGCCGAGGTCGCCGAGCGGGCGGGATCGATCGCCGTCCAGACCCACCAGCAGATCGCCGGCGTCATCGAGAACATGTCATGGCTGCCCTGCCCGCACTGCGACGAGCGGGTCTCGGTCTTCGGCGAGGGCGGTGGCCAGACCGTGGCCGACGCGCTCACCCGCACCCTCGGCGCCCGTGTGCCGCTCCTCGGCCAGGTGCCGATCGACATGCGCCTGCGCGAGGGCGGCGACGAGGGCAAGCCGCTCGTGCTGACCGACCCGGACGCCGCGGCCGCGGCCGAGCTGATCCGCATCGCCGGTTCCCTCAGCAAGAAGTCGACCAGCCTCAAGGGCCTCCAGCTCGGCATCTCGCCCACCCGGCGCGGCTGACGGCACCCGCTCCGACACGACGACGGCGGCGCCTCCTGCAGGGGGCGCCGCCGTCGGCCGTCCGGGAGGGACTCAGGTCGCCTCGGAGTCGTACGGAGGGATCTCGCCGTAGCCCAGCTCGCCGCCCGCCGGGTAGGCGGGGGCGGGTTCGGCGGTGGCGGTGGCCGGGGTGGACTTCCAGTCGTCCTCAAGGTCGGCGGTGAGGTGCTTGCGGACGAAGTTCTTCGGGTTCAGGTCGGCCGGGTCGAAGTCGGCGAACTCCGGCCCCAGCCCGGTCCGCAGGTCGTCTCTCGCGTTGTTGGCCATCCGGCGCAGGTTGCGCAACGTCTTGCCCGCCTGAGCAGCGGCCTGGGGCAGTTTCTCCGGGCCGAAGACGAGGAGGGCGATGACCACCAGCGCCACGATCTCAGGCCAGCCGAGTCCGAACACGGTGATCTCCTACCGAAAGAATGCCATGGGCACCTCTCCGGCTACGCACCGGAGAGGTTCCAGACTAGTACCGCCAAGGGTAAGCACGCGCCCCTGCCAGGCGGCTCAGGAAGGCTCGGGTGAGGGCTGGTCCGGCGCGGTGCCGACGGTCACGGTCGCGGTGTTCTCCTGGCCGCCGCGCTGGTACTTGACCGAGAGTTTCTCGCCGGGAGCCCTGTTGCGGACCAGCGCGATCAGCTCGTTGCCGTCCTGCAGCACGACGCCGTCGACCTCCAGGATGACGTCGCCCGGCTTGAGGCCCGCCTGGGCGGCGGGGCCGTTCGGCTCGATCGGCTGGGAACCCTGCCTGGCCTCGGTCGCGATACGCACCCCGACACCCTGGTAGGTCGGGTCGATGGCGACACCGATCCGCGACTTCTTGGCCTTACCCGTGGTGATCAGCTCCTGGGCGACGCGGCGGGCGTGGTTCACCGGGATGGCGAAACCGAGGCCGATGCTGCCGCTCTGGCCGCCGACCGACCTGCCGAGAGTGGCGATCGCCGAGTTGACGCCGATCACCTCGCCGTTGCCGTTGACCAGCGGCCCCCCGGAGTTGCCCGGGTTGATGGCCGCGTCGGTCTGGACCGCGCTGAGCCAGGTGGTCTCGGAGTTGTTCTCCTCACCCGCCTGAACGGGACGATTGAGCGAGCTGACGATGCCGGAGGTGACGGTGCCGGTCAGGCCCAGCGGGGAGCCGATGGCGATGACCGGGTCGCCCACGACCACGTTGTCGGAGTTGCCGAGGGTGATCTCCGGGGCGCCGAAGGTCTCCGCCGGCTTGACCACTGCCAGGTCCGACTCGGGGTCGCGGCCGACGACGACGGCGGAGGTGGACTTGCGGTTGTTGAACTGGATCTGGATCCGGCCGCTGGGATCGGCTCCGGCGACCACGTGGTTGTTGGTCACCACGTAGCCGCCCTTGATCAGGAAGCCGGAACCGGTGTTGGAACTCGCCCCGCCCTCGACCGCCAGCGAGACCACGCTGGGCAGCACCTTCGAGGCCACACCCGCCACCGAATCCGGGGGACGGGCGTTGGAACCGGTCGGCGCGTTCCCCAGGCTGTAGGAGGGGTCGCGCCCCGAGCCGGTCGGCTTGGTGAGGAGATAGGTGCCGACGCTGCCGAGCAGCGAGGCGAGCAACGCGATCACCACGGCGAGGACGACCAGCGTGGCCGTACGCGGCCCGCGCTGAATCGCCGCGGGCGCCGGGCCGCCGAAGCTCCCTGGCAGCCCCGGGCTGCCGGGAGGCGGCGCCCAGCCGGGGCCCATGCCGAACGCCTGGGTGGGCGGCGGGGGCGGAGCCGGGTGGGCGGCGAAGACCGCCGTGTCGTACCTGAGCCGGCCGGAGGGGTCGCCCCAGCTCTCCGGCGCGTGGCCTTGTCCCTGGACGCCCTCGCCCGCCGACGCCTCCCCGTCGTCGTGACGGAGCAACTCGGGTTGCCCCTGCGGCCCACCCCACCGGCCGCGGCCTGGCGGGGCGCCCAACTGGCTCCAGCCGTCGTCTCCCGGCTGCTCGGCCTGGGACGGCGCGCCCTCTCCGGCGGGCAGGAACTCGGGGCGCGAGAACTCGGGGCCGGAGGAGTCGGCGTGGCGGGACTCCGGAGCGCCGTGACCACCGTCGGTGAAGTCCGACGGCGTACGCCCCGCAGCATCGTGCGCCCCGTGGCCGGTACGGGCCTCGTCGGTCATCGAATACTCACTACTCCTTGCCTCGCAGATGCCCACTCACCGGGTCAACCCGGCAATCTTCCCCCGAGCGGCATACGAGATGTGTAAAACACACGTCATCCGAAGGGATTGACCCACGAGAGCAGGCGACTCGCACCTCGGCCGAGCCTCGTCCAGAGATCCGGAACATGCTCGTGCGGTAGGGCCGCGACAGCCGCGTCGACCATGTCGGCCGGCGCGTCCGCGAAGACTGTATAGACATGCCCCCCACTCGCCCAGATCATCTCCTGCCCAACCGGGCCTCGAATCCAGATCGTATGCCCGCTGCGCCGCTCCGCATGCCAACCCTGGAGATGATCCTCATCAAGCACTCCGGGTTGCACAAAAACCGACACAACTGACAACCCATCCGAATACCCCAAATACAAGTATCCAGCGGGGGCGCTTCGCGCGGCGAACAACTCCAGGCGGCCCGGCAGGGCACGGGGGATACGCCAGCCCGCGGCCAGCAGACGGGGCATCTCCACGAGATCGAGGCCCCCGGCGGCCAGCGGCGGCACCGTGGGCACCACCCCCTTGGTCACCGGGGCGAGGGTCAGATCGACGAAGGCTCCGACGTTGACGACCCGGCCCCTCACGTCCATGACTTCGCGGCGCAGCACCGGCCCGGCGGCCTTGTCGATCCAGTAGCGGGCGGCGACCGTGCCGTCCGCGCGCAGGACGTTCACGAGGCGGGCGGGGCGCCCGCAGGCGTGCCCCTCCCCGGCGGCCACGACCCGGTAGTTCCGGGCCAGCACCTCGAGCATCGCTTCCGACGGGCTGGACATGCCCCCGGCGGGGGTGCCCGGATCGGCGCTCTGCACCGAGCCTGAGGGCTCGGTACGCACCGTCATCCCCTTCCCGGGGACGTTGTGCACCTCCAGCACCGCCGAGGTGGAGCCGGAGGCGCCCCAGACCGTGACGTACTGGGTGCCTGAGTATCCGCGGGCCCGGCCCGCGACCGCCGCCTCACGGAGCAGGTGCAGGCCGGTGTCCTCGTTCTCCGCCTCGTCCGGCGGTATGGCGTGCGAGGTCCTGACCGCGTGTGCCGTACCGCCCGTCACCAGCCCCAGCAACATGACAGCCACCAGGATGATCGTGGCGGGCAGCCGGATCACGGAGTGGGCGAGAAGGTGGGCGTCGCCGATCCGCCGTAGGGTGCCGTGTTCCTGTGCTGGTTGGCGAACATGTCGACCGGCGGTACGACACGCGGGTTGGGGTCGGCTCCGCCTACCACGAACAGTGTGCCGATCGCCACGGCCGCCGAGGCGACACCCACCGCGACGTAACCCGCTCTCCGGGTGCGGCGAGGTCCTTGGGCCCGGCCCCTGGGGCGGTTGTCGGGGGGAGCGACGCTGTACATGCTCGGAATGGGTGCTCCGCCGAAGGTGCGCGAGGCCGGAAAGGGGCGCTCACGCGGGGGCAACGGGCCGCCGGGCTCCGCCATCCGCAGCAGGGACATCGTCAGGTCGGCCGGCATCGCGGGCCCGTCGAGGGACCGCAACCGGCTCTTCAGCGCTCGCACGGCGTCGACCTCGGCCCGGCAGTCGGCGCAGAAGGCCAGATGCGACAGGGCCCGGTCACGCTCGTGGTGATTCAGCTCACCGTCTACCAGTGCGGAAACACGCTCTCCTAGATGACTCATGCGCACTCCTTGCCAAGTGGCTCGTCGTGACATTCGTCATGACTGTGATTTCTCATGCGAATTCCTCCCCGTGAGTAACGCTCGGGGGGAATGGATCGTTCCGCGGCGCGCGATGCTCGAGCGCCTCACGCAACTGCGCCCGCCCACGGTGGATCCGGCTCCGAACCGTGCCGAGCTTCACACCCAGCGTCGCCGCGATCTCCTCGTAGGACAGCCCCTCGATGTCACACAGAACGACGGCCGCGCGGAACTCGGGCGCGAGGGCGTCGAGTGCCGCCTGGATGTCGGGCTCCAGATGGGTGTCGTCGTACACCTGTGCGGGAGAAGGCTCGCGCCCGCGCAGCCGCTCGGCGGCGTCGTCGGCGAGCCCCTCGAACCTGATGCGCTGCTTGCGCCGCGCCATGTCGAGGAACAGGTTGGTGGTGATGCGGTGCAGCCAGCCCTCGAAAGTGCCTGGCGTGTAGTTCGACAACGACCTGAAGACCCGGACGAAGACCTCCTGTGTGAGATCTTCCGCATCGTGCACGTTGCCGGTCAGCCGATAGGCCAGCCGATACACTCGCGCCGAGTGCGCCCGGACCACCTCCTCCCAGGTAGGAGGCGTCCAATCAGACACGGGAGCTTCTGCCTGGTGGTCAGGCTCGTCCACCAGCACTCCTCTCTCCGGGACCACCGCTATCGCCATAGTGCCTGGTTTCGTCCCTTCGTGCGCACTGACTACCTTCAGGACCGGCAAAGGCCGCTTAAACCGTGCAACGCACCGGGGACGACATGAGTTCCCGATCGGGCCTGCCTCCCTTAGGCTGCGACCCAGCGCCTATATGACTGTGTACGGAGAAAGCGGGAGGAGAGGCCGATGGCAGAGACGCCGACAAGTCCGTTGGAGGCCACTCTGGCCTATGCCGATGAGTTCCACAGGGAGGACGACATCCTGCTGGCCGCGCGCATGCGCGGCGCCGAGGTGGGAGCGCCCCCGATCCTGCCCGGCGGCGGCGCCGCTCTCTGCTTCCTCGCCACCGCCATCAACGCCCGTGCCGTCGTGGAGATCGGCACCGGCTGCGGGGTGTCAGGCCTGTGGCTGCTCCGCGGCATGCGCCAGGACGGCACGCTCACCAGCGTGGACGTGGAACCGGAGCACCAGCGACTGGCCAGGCAGAGCTTCGCCCAGGCCGGATTCTCCGGGGGCCGGACCCGTCTGATCACCGGCCGCGCCCTCGACGTGCTCCCCCGGCTGTCCGACGGCGGCTACGACCTGGTCTTCTGCGACGGCGCCATGCACGAGTACGCCGACTACCTGGCCGAGTCCGTCCGGCTGCTCCGGGTCGGCGGCATCGTCGTCTTCGACAACGCCCTCTGGGGCAACCGGGTGGCCGACCCCGTGCAGCGGGACCCCGACACGGTCTCCATCAGGGAGCTCGGCAAGCTCGTCCGCTCCGACGAGCGGCTCCGCCCGCTGATGATGCCTCTCGGAGACGGCATCCTGGCGGCCGTCAAGCTCTCCGACTGACGGCGGCCACCCGACCGGGGGCGGGACGGTGACACCGTCGGTGTCACCGTCCCGCCCGCCGCGCGATCACCGCTCCTGGAGCCCCGCCAGCCATTCGAGCAGCAGGCGCACGCCGTATCCGGTGGCTCCCTTGCTGAACAGGCCCTCGTCCGCGCCGCTACGGCCGACGCCGGCGATGTCAAGGTGTGCCCAGGGCCGCCCGCCGGTGAACTCGCGCAGGAACAGCGCCGCGGTGACGGAACCCGCGCCGTAGGTCGATCCGGCCTCGATGTTGGTCAGGTCGGCCACCGACGAGTCGAGCGCGGGAAGGTAGTCCTCGATCAGCGGCATCCGCCAGAGCCGCTCCCCACTGACCTCCCCCGCCTCGACCAGCGCGCCTGCCAGCGCGTCCTCGGAGGCGAAGACCGCGCCGAGACTCTTGCTCAGGGCCACGCTGATCGCCCCGGTCAGCGTGGCGATGTCCACCATGACGTCCGGGTCCAGCTCCGCGTCGGCGTAGGCCAGCGCGTCGGCCAGCACCAGGCGGCCCTCGGCGTCGGTGTTGAGCACCTCCACGGTCCGGCCGCCGTACTGCGTGATCACGTCCGAGGGGCGCTGGGCCGTACCGGAGAAGGAGTTCTCGGCGGCGGCGATCAGGCCGGTGACCCGGATCGGCACGCCGAGCGAGGCCAGCGCGCCCAGGACCGCGATGACCACCGCTCCGCCGGCCATGTCGGTCTTCATGAACACCATGCCGGCGGTCGGCTTGAGCGACAGGCCGCCGGTGTCGTACGTGATGCCCTTGCCGACCAGGACCACGTGGCGCGTCGCGCCCTCGGGCCGGTAGGAGAGCTGGATCAGCCGGGGCGGGTTCACCGACCCCTTCCCGACGGCGAGGATGCCGCCGAACCCGCCGGAGCGCAGCTCCCGCTCGTCCCACACCCGCGCGGCGACGCCCTGCTCGGCGGCGCGCTCGGCGAGCCAGGCCGGTGACTTCACCGAGGAGGGGGTGTTGGTCAGGTCCCTGGCGAGCGCGACGGCCCCGGCGATCACCTCCGCGCCGGCGACCTCCGCCTCGACCCCGTCTCCGACGAACTCGAGCGTCGTCACGGGGGACTTCGCCTCGCCGACCCTGAAGGTGTACGTGGCCAGCAGCGCGCCCTCCACGAAGGCGGCCACCGGCCCGCCGGGCAGCACGATCCTGATGGCGTCCTTGCCCTTACCGCGCCGCGCCACCGCCGCGCCGGCCTTGCGCAGGGCCGTCGCCGAGCCGTCTCCGACTCCGTAGAGGAGCACCCGGCCCACGGCGTCGCCGTTCGCGACGGGAACCTCGACGATCTCACCCGCCTCGCCCTTGGCCTGGTAGTGGGCGAGCAACGCCGCCACGGGCACCGGCAGCTCGATCTCGGGTGCGAGATCCTCGGCGAAGGGAACGGCGAGCAACTCGGCGTCGCCGAAGGACCCGGTCTCGGCGTCCTCCCCGGCGGACAGCCCCTGGGCATAGGGCACGCGGGGCAGGAGCAGGTAGGGGGAGATGGGCATGGGTGACTCCAGTCGTCAGGCCCGGCAGGAGAGAAACGCCGGGGAGAACACCGCGGCCCTGGCGCGAGCCGCCGCAAGGCGGTCCGACGGCCAGGGCCGTGTTCATCGTCGGTCGCGCGGGCCATCGCAGGTGTCATGCTCCCCGAGCAAGCTCAAATAGGGCCCGGCTCCGCCACTCTGTCTTAGATCGGTATTAACCGACGATTTTCTTCAGTTCCTCACCAAGGGCGCTTGCCTCGTCCGCGGAGAGCTCAACGACGAGACGGCCGCCACCCTCCAGAGGAACCCGCATGACGATCCCCCTGCCTTCCTTGACGACCTCCAGCGGACCATCACCGGTCCTCGGCTTCATAGCCGCCATGCGTGTATCCCTTCCTGCTTCGGGCTCCGGATCTCCGACTGACCCGAGGGTGGCCGACGCATTCACGTCTTCTGTGATGTCCTATTATCCCGCCTCCGCACGGAGAATGGGAACGATCAGTCTCAGCGTCGGCTCATCCGGCGATCAAGACCGTTGTCCGAGACCCCCCGGACGGCCAAACTTGTCCTCGTGAACGCCCGCGCCGCGCTCTTCGATCTGTACGGGGACCACCTCAGATCCCGAGGCGGCCGCGCGTCCGTGGCCGCCCTCGTCCGCCTGCTCGCCCCGCTGGACATCGCCGCTCCGGCCGTGCGCACCGCCATCTCGCGGATGGTACGGCAAGGCTGGCTGGCGCCCGCCCGGCTGCCCGGAGGCCCCGGCTACGAGGTCACCCCCAAGTGCGTGCACCGTCTCGACGAAGCCGCGTTGAGAATTTACCGAGTTGGGACGATCACCTGGAACGGCCGGTGGCACGTCCTGGTGCTGGAGCCCGTGCGCGAGCGGTCCAGAAGGGAGCGCCTCCGGGCCGAGCTGTCCTTCATCGGGTACGCGCCCCTGTCCGAGACCACCTGGATCGGCCCCCGTCCCTCCCCCGAGCTGGAGACGATCCTCAGCGGCGAGGGCGTCGGCGCCGAGCGGTTCGACGCGGTGCTCGACGGCGACCCCGCGGCACTGGCCGCCAGGACATGGGACCTGGACGGCATCGGTGCCGCCTACCAGAGATGGCTGGCCCAGGCGATGGACCTGGTCGGCGAGCTGCCCGGCAGCGCGAGCGACGCCCGGGTGTTCGCCGTCCGCAGCAGGCTGCTGCACGGCTGGCGCAACTTCCTGTTCCGCGACCCCGGGCTCCCAACCGAGCTCCTGCCGCGAGGCTGGCCGGGGGAGCAGGCCAGAATCTACTTCGAACACGAGGCCGGACGGCTGCTCCCAGCCGCCGCCGCCTTCGTCGACCGCCACCTCGGCGAGCCGTAGCACGCGGAGCCGGGAAGCCTGAAGGAGCCCTTGTTGAACGACGTTCTCTACTCCGTCGATGACGCCGTCGCCACCATCGTCATCAACCGGCCGGAGGCGATGAACTCGCTGACCTCCCGGGCGAAGACCGCCCTGCTTGAGGCGGTGACCGCGGCGTCGCGGGAGCGCGCCGTGCGGGCGGTGCTGCTGACCGGGACGGGGCGGGCGTTCTGTGCCGGCCAGGACCTGAGCGAGCACGCCGCGAACCTGGAGGCCGGGCGGGGCCTGGACGACACGGTACGTACCCAGTACAACCCGATCGTCCGCACGATCACCGAGATGGACAAGCCGGTCGTCGCGGCGGTGAACGGCGTCGCCGCGGGCGCGGGCGCCGCGCTGGCCTTCGCCTGCGACCTGCGAATCGCCTCGGAGAAGGCCAGGTTCGCGATGGCCTTCTCCGGCATCGCCCTGGCCCCGGACTCGGGCGCCTCCTGGACCCTGCAGCGCCTGGTCGGCGCGGGCCGCGCGGCGGAGCTGCTACTGCTCGGCGAGCCCATCGGCTCGGCCCGCGCGCTCGAACTCGGGATCGTCTCCCAGGTCGTCCCCGCCGACGAGCTGGACATCGCGGCCCGCGCACTGGCCGTACGGCTGGCACAGGGGCCCACGAGCGCCTACGCGGCCACCAAGCGCGCCCTGCGGTTCGCCTCGACCGGTTCGCTGGCCGAGGCCCTGGAGCTGGAAGCCGACCTCCAGGACGCCTGCGCCAAGACCGACGACCACCTGAACGCGACCCGCGCCTTCCTCGCCAAGGAGCGCCCGGTCTTCCAGGGCCGCTGACGTCCCTTGGCCGGTCTCGGGGGATTCCGCGAAACCGCCGCGTACGTGCGGGGACTTCCGGCGTCAGCGGGGCCCGGCCGCGCGGAGCTCCCCCTCACCCGCGAGGGGGAGGCCGTCAGGCCCGGCGCGTCCAGCAGTCGGCCAGGTGGTCGTTGACGAGGCCGATGGCCTGCATCAGCGCGTAGGCGGTGGTCGGGCCGACGAAACGGAAGCCGTGTGACTTGAGCTCCCTGGCCAGCGCCTTGGAACCGGGGGTCTGGGCGGGCAGGTCCGCCGGGGTCTTCGGAACCGGCGAGCCGGGGTCCGCGTGACTCCAGACGAGGTCGGACAGGCCGATGCCGAGCGCGGCCCTCGCGTTGGCGATCGTCGCCTCGATCTTGGCCCGGTTCCTGACGATGCCTGTGTCGCCGAGCAGGCGTTCGACGTCCTGCTCGCCGAAGGCGGCCACGGCCGGAATGGAGAACCCCTCGAAGGCGGCGCGGAAGTTCTCCCGCTTGCGCAGGATGGTGATCCAGGACAGGCCGGACTGGAACGCCTCCAGCGTGATCCGCTCGAACACCCGGTCGTCGCCGGTGACCGGGCGGCCCCACTCCTCGTCGTGGTAGGCGATGTAGTCGGGGGCCGCGCTCACCCACCCACAGCGCACGAGCTCCACGGGTGCCGCGGGCACGACGGGTCGCGAGGTCTCGGTCAACGGGACTCCTCCTTGTTGTCCTTCCCCGGCCGCTCACCGAGGTGGACGCCGACGGTACCGGAGGACGGCTCCGGCGAGGCCCCGGAAGGGGACGGGGAGTCCGGCACCTGGGACGGCTCGGACGGCGAGGAGACCCGCGACGCGCCGGGCGGCTTCTCCGCCACGGAAATCTCATCCGCCTCGGGGAGCCCATCGGCCCCCTCCGGCCCGTGTTCGACCCGTGGAACGGCCGGTGACCCGCCGGAATCCCCTCCGTCCGGCACGGGGTCCGGCACGGGCTCGGCCGCGTCGGGGAGCCGGTGCGGCGCCTCGCGCTCGGTGAGTGAAACGGCGGACGACCCGCCGGACCGCTCCTTGCCCGCCGCGGGCCTGCCGTGGCCGGAGAGCTCGTACGGCGCCTCAAGCTCGCGCAGGGTGGCGGGCAGGCCGCCCTTGAGCTCGTGGCGGGCCTGGAGCCTGCCGGCGAGCAGCTCGGCCACCCGCTGCTCCAGCACGGCGATCCTGGTGTCGCGCTCGCTCAGGGCTCCGGCGACCCGGTTCAGCGCCTCGTCCACGCTCTGGGTGTGATAGCCGACGAGGCTCACCGGGAGCTGGAGCGCCATGAAGTCGACGGCACCGAGCTGGCCGCCCTTGGGCAGGTCCAGCGGAGGCACGTCGGGAGCGAACTCGCTCAGCTCACCCCCCCGCCCCATGGCGACCACCGTGACACTGGCGATGACGGCTACGGCAGCGAGGGCTAATACGACCAGCACATACGAATCGTGCCACAACTCCGCTGACCTAGGATCAGGTCGTGACTCCTCCGTTCCCTGAAGAGAGCAGCCTCCCGCCCGCCTCCGCCGAGGTGGGCGACGGCCGGGCTCCGGCCTCTCCGAGCGGGCGGACCGGGGCGGTCCCACCGGTCCCGCCGACGGCCCCCCTCGTGCTCGGCCCCGGCGATCCGGGCGAACCCGGCTGGGTCGAGGCCCACTCGATCGGGGAGGTCGAGGAGCTCGTCCGCGCCGGGCGCACCGTGGTCGTCACCCCTGCCAGGCTGGCCGCCGCCACCGCCGGAGACGAGCGGGACGCCGAGGCCGCGGAGCTCACCGCGGCCTCGATCTGTGCCTGGGCGGGTGCCCGCGTGTTCCGTACGGATCGCCGGGAACAGGTGCGACTCGCGGTCGAGATGACCGACTCCCTCGCCGGGCGGCGTCCACCCGCGCTAACCCGCCGTGGCCTCGCCTAGTTCCTCGGCGCTCGGTTCCAGATGCCTGGTCGACTTCTCCAGCAACCGGAACGCCTCGTCGACCGTGGCGGTCCAGGAGATGGCGTCGAAGACGTTCGGCCGGGTGAAGCCCGCCTCCTGCATGCCCTCGACCAGGTCCCGCAGCGGCCGGTAGATGCCCCACGGGTCGAGGACCACCAGGGGCTTGTCGTGCAGGCCCAGCGTGCGGGACGTCCAGATCTCGAACAGCTCCTCCAGCGTTCCGATGCCGCCCGGCAGCACCAGGAAGGCGTCGGAACGGGCGTCCATGACCCCCTTGCGCTCGCGCATGTCGCCAGTGATCACCAGCTCGTCGGCGTGCTCGTCCGCGAGCTCGATGTCCACCAGTGACTGGGGGATCACGCCCACGGTACGGGCGCCGCCCGCGCGGGCCGCTCGGGCGATCGCGCCCATGCAGGAGACCTTGGCCCCTCCACTCACCAGGTCGTGCCCGCGCCTGGCGAGTTCCGCACCGACCTCCTCGGCCAGCTCCTGGTACTTCTTGTCGATTCTCTGACTAGACGCGAGGAATACACATATGAACACGCCCCGACCTTATTCGGCATCGCCGGCCAGGGTCATGGGCTTCTCCGCTCGTCCCTGGCCCGCCCGCCCCTGGTGCGGTCGGCCTCCACGATGATCCGGACCGCCTCCTCCACGTCGTCGGTGACGTGGATGAGATCCGCGTCCCGGGCGGAGATCTTGCCGGTCCGCACGAGGGTGTTCCTGATCCAGCCGATCAGGTCGCCCCAGAACTCGGTGCCCATCAGCACCACGGGGAAGGAGGTGACCTTCCCCGTCTGGACCAGGGTGAGTGCCTCGAACAGCTCGTCCAGGGTGCCGAACCCTCCGGGCAGCGTGATGAAGCCGCAGGAGTACTTCACGAACATGGTCTTGCGCACGAAGAAGTAGCGGAACTCGATGCCGAGGTCGACGTACTCGTTCATGCTCTGCTCGAAGGGCAGCTCGATGCCCAGGCCGACCGAGACACCGCCGGACTCCGCCGCCCCCTTGTTGGCGGCCTCCATGCAGCCGGGGCCACCACCGGTGATCACGGCGTAGCCCGCCTCGGAGAGGCTCTTGCCCAGCTTGATCCCCATCTCGTACTCGGGGGTGCCCGCGGGGGTACGCGCGGATCCGAACACGGTCACCGCCTGGGGCAGCTCGGCGAGCTGGCCGAAGCCCTCCACGAACTCGGCCTGGATCCGCATCACCCGCCAGGGGTCCATGTGCAGCCAGTCGGCCGGCCCTCTCCGGTCAAGAAGCCGCTGGTCGTAGGTGGAGTCGGAGACGAGGTCACCGCGGACCACCGCGGCTCCCTGGCGGCGTTCAGGACGTGTTTTCTTCATGCGGGACACCGTAGTGCCGTCCCAGAAAAATCTTGAAAAATCTCTATGAAAACATGGAACCGAATTTTGACGAGGGCGCGTCTAACTGCACGAGGGTGCTGCTCGGGACTGAAAGTGGCTTTCCCCGCCAAATGGCCGGCGAGGAAAGCCACTTTCATTTGCGCCCGGCACCGCTCCGGCCCCTCGCGGGGTAACCGCCCACGTCAGGGCGGAGCGGATCCGCCGTGAGCGGCACACCTGACCGGATGACTCCGGCCTTTCACGACAGCCAGCCGAGCATTCCGTGCTCGCAGTCGGCGATCTTCTTCAGTGAGACGAACTCCCCCTGCTGGTGCGCCATATTCGGGTCTCCGGGCCCGTAGTTGACGGCGGGCACGCCGAGACCGGCGAAGAGCGAGACGTCGGTCCAGCCGAGCTTGGCCCTCGGTGTGCCGCCCACCGCGTCGACGAAGGCCGCCGCCACCGGATGGGTCAGGCCGGGCCGCGCGGCGGCCGCGCCGTCGGTGAAGCGGACCTCGTACCCCTCGAACACCTCGCTCACGTGGGTCCGCGCCTCCTCCAGCGACAGGTCGGGGGCGAAGCGGTAGTTCACCGTCACCACGCACTCGTCCGGGATCACGTTGCCCGCGACGCCACCGCCGATGCCCACCGCGTTCAGGCCCTCGTGGTACTCCAGCCCGTCGACGACGGGCAGCCTCGCCTGGTAGGCGTTCAGGATCGCGAGCACCGGCTGGGCGGCGTGGATCGCGTTGACCCCGAACCAGGACCTGGCGCTGTGCGCCCGCTTGCCCCGGGTGACGATCTGGGCCCTGAGCGTGCCCTGGCAGCCGCCCTCGATCGTGCCGTCGGTGGGTTCCATGAGCACCGCGAAGTCCCCGGCGAGCCAGTCGGGGTGCCTGCGGCTGAGCCTGAGCAGGCCGTTGCGCTCGGCCTCGATCTCCTCGCAGTCGTAGAAGACGTAGGTCACGTCCCTGCTGGGCTCCGGGAGGGTCGCCGCCAGCTTCAGGGCGACCGCGACGCCGGCCTTCATGTCCGAGGTGCCGCAGCCGTAGAGCAGGTCGCCCTCGACCCGGCTGGGCAGGTTGCCCGCGACGGGGACGGTGTCCAGGTGTCCGGCGATCACCACCCGCTCACCGCGGCCCAGATGGGTACGGGCCACGATCGACTCGCCGTCGCGCTCGACCGTCAGGTGCGGGAGGAGCCGGAGGGCCTCCTCCACGGCGTCGGCCAGTGCCTTCTCGTCGCCGCTGACCGACTCGACGTCCACGATCCGGGCGGTGAGCTCCCCGACATCCTGTGTGAGATCCAGACGCGTACTCATGCCCGCGACCCTAGTGCCCGCGCGGGATCCGGACGAGCCCGCCCCCGCCGCCCCCAGCCGTGTCCGCGCGGCATCCGGTCGAGTTCGGCACGGGGGCCGGGCGACCCCTGCCGGGCGGAGCGCCTATCCGTGTCCGTGCAGCATCCGGTCGAGTTCGGCCCCGCCCGGCCTGCGGCCCTCCTCCAGGCGCTCAAGCACCAGCACGCAGCGCAGCCCGAAGGTACCGCCGGGAAACTCGCGCCGCCGGGTCCCCCCTGCCACCACGCACCAGTCCGGGACGCGGCCACGGCCGAGTTCCTCTCCCGTCCGCACGTCGACGACAGGGGTCGAGCCCGACAGGATCGTCCCGGCGCCGACCACGGCGCCCCGGCCCACCCGGGCCCCCTCGGCGATCACCGCACGGCGGCCGATCAGCGCGCCGTCCTCGACGACCGCGGGTGCGGCCCTCGACGGTTCCCCCGCGGCGCCGGAGCCCTCCTCGCCGTCCTGGCCGCCCGCCGCTCCGACACCGACCCCGCCGGCCAGGTGGACGTTCTTGCCGATCTGGGCGCACGAACCGATCGAGACCCAGGTGTCCACGGTGCTGCCCTCGTCCAGGTGGGCGCCGATGTCGACGAACGAGGGCATCAGCACCACGCCTCGCGCCAGGTAGGCGCCCCAGCGGGCGATCGCCCCCGGCACGACGCGTACCCCGTCGACGGAGGTCTTCAGCGGAAGACGGTCATGGTGATGGAAATCACCCACCTGGGACCTGGCCATGCCGAGCACCCGGAAGGCGAGCATGACGGCCCGCCGGGCGCGCTCGTCCACGACCACCTCGCCGGTGGGGGAAACCTCCGCCACCCGGGCCTTTCCGCCGTCGAGCATGTCCACCGCGCTCACCACGACGGCGCGGGCCTCGGCGTCGGCGGGGCTCAGCTCGGCCCGGCGTCGCCACAGCTCGTCGACGGCCGCGGGCAGCGGGCTGGCATCGCTCTGGGTCATGGCCCGGAGCCTAGTGTTCACAGCGTTATCACAGGCTGAGCAATCGCGGGGACCGGTAGGTTCTTGACCGTGCGAGGGCGCTTCTCAAAAGGGGTTATCGCGATCATCGCGATCGTGGTCGTGCTCGTGGTGGCCATCACCGCGGGTCTGTTCACCCTGCTCAAGCGGGCGAAACCGTTCGTCGACCTCGGCGAGGGGTGCAGGATCACGACTCCGGAGGGCTCGCTGGACCTGGACATCGCGCAGGCCCAGGTGGCGGCGGCCATCGCGGCCGTGGCGGCCCGCAGGAAGCTGCCCGAGCGGGCCGCCGTGATCGCCTACGCCACCGCCATCCAGGAGTCGAAGCTGGAGAACCTGAGGGGCGGCGACCGCGACTCGGTCGGCGTGTTCCAGCAGCGGCCCTCCCAGGGTTGGGGAAAACCCAGCCAGCTCATCGATCCCGTCTACGCCTCGGAGAAGTTCTTCGCCGCGCTGGTGAAGGTGAAGGGATACCGGAAGCTGCCGCTGCACGAGGCGGCCCAGGCGGTGCAGCGCTCGGCCGACGGGTCGGCGTACGCCCAGCACGAGGAGGACGGGAAGATCCTCGCCGCGGCGTTCACCGGACGCGTCCCCAAGGCCGTGCACTGCTGGTTCCCCGTTCCCTCGGGCAAGAGCCCGCGCCCCGACACGGGTGCGGCGAAGAGCGAGCTCACCAGGGCGCTCGGGGCCGCGTTCGAGGCCCCGTCGCGCAGGCGCGGCTGGCTGGTGGCCGGCTGGTCGATCGCCCACGCCAAGGAGTTCGGGCTGACCAGGATCCGCTACGACGGCCAGTCGTGGGTCTCCGCGAACGGCCACGACGGCTGGAAGGCCGACCCCAAGGTGCCCGCGGGGAAGGTCGAGATCTCCCAGTGATCCGGTGCCGCCTCCGGATCACTCCCCTGCTCACGCCCGCGGGGCTCAGCCCTTCTTCTCGATCCTGATCGTGCCGGGGGCCAGGGGCTGGGCGTGTGAGGCTCTCCAGCGCTGGCCCTGCAGGCGTTCGAAGCTGAGCAGGCGGCCGTCGGCCGCCCGGTAGTCGGCGAAGTCGAGCAGGCCCCGCTCGGGCATCGAGGTGACGCCCTCGCCGCGGAAGGCCGCGGTGCCACGGTCGATGGGGAGGAAGTCGACCCCCTCAACGCTCAGGGTGGTCTTGGCGGGGATCATGCCCTCGGTGGGCACCTGCGTCCACAGCAGCACCTCCAGGTGCGGCGGTTCGCCGGTCGCCAGGCCGTCGTGCATCTGGATCGAAAGCCACTGGTAGCGGCGGGTGCCGTCGTCGAGAAGGTACTCGGTCCACTGGGTGCCCTGCCACGACAGGTACAGGGCGCCGAGAACGCGGCTGCGCACCCCCTGGCATTCGATCGTGTCGCCGACCTTGATCGTACGGGGGTCGGGATAGTCGATACCGACATGGCCCATGGCCGGTTGGGGCGGCTGCGCGGCCCCAACCGAGGAGGGGGGGGTCTCGCCGGGAGGCTCGGGATCGTCGGCCCCCCTGTCCTGACGCGTCGTCGCGAAGAACGCGCCGAGCAACAGGACAAGGGTGACCACACTCAAACCGAGTATCACGGCGACCTCGGGGGTCATGCCGCGCGATCCTACTGGAGGCGGCGCACCGCCGCACTGATGCGTTCGTCACCGGCCGTCACGGCGACCCTGACATGCCCCTCACCCGCGGTCCCGTAGAAGTCGCCGGGGGCGACCAGGATCCCCCTGTCGGCCAGCGCGCGGACCTGCTCCCAGCAACCCGTCCCGTTGGACGCCCACAGGTACAGACCCGCCGTGGAGTGCTCGATCTTCCAACCGGCCGCCTCCAGGGCGGGACGGAGCGCCGCGCGGCGGGCGGCGTAGCGGGCCCGCTGCTCCTCGGCGTGCTCGTCGTCGTCCAGCGCGACGGCCATCGCCGCCTGGACCGGCGCGGGCATCATCATGCCGGCGTGCTTGCGTATCTCCAGCAGCCGCTTGATCAGCGCGGGGTCGCCGGCGACGAACCCGGCGCGGTAGCCGGCCAGGTTGGAGCGCTTGGACAGCGAGTGCACCGCCAGCAGGCCCTCGTGCGAGCCGCCGCAGACGTCCGGGTGCAGGATCGAGACCGGCTGCTCCTCCCAGCCCAGCTCGATGTAGCACTCGTCGGAGGCCACGACCGCGCCGTGCTCGCGCGCCCACGAGACGACCTTGCGCAGGTGCTCGGCGGGCAGGACCTTACCCGTCGGGTTGGACGGGGAGTTGACCCAGACCAGCGGCACCCGCTCCGGCCCGAGCGCGAGCAGCCCGTCGGCGGCGTACGGCTCGGCGCCCGCGAGGCGGGCCCCCACGTCGTAGGTGGGGTAGGCCAGCTCGGGGAAGATCACTCGTTGCCCCGCCCCGACACCGAGCAGTGTCGGCAGCCAGGCCACCAACTCCTTGGAACCGATCAGCGGCAGCACGTTCGCCTGGTCGAGGATCACTCCGTGCCTACGCCGCAGCCATCCGGCCGCGGCCGAGCGGAGGCGCTCGGAACCGTGGGTCTGCGGGTATCCGGGGCTGTCCGAGGCGTCCGCGAGCGCCTGGCGCACGATGGCGGGCACCGGATCGACGGGGGTGCCCACCGAAAGGTCGACGATCCCGTCGGGATGCGACGCCGCCAGTTCCTTCAGCGGCGTGAGCCGGTCCCACGGAAAGTCCGGCAGGCCGATCATCGGAGCCTCGCGGGCACGTTCGGGTTCTCTGACCGGTTAGGAGTGGCGCTCACTTGATTCAGCCGTCGTCTTTCGCTCTGTCGGATCTGCCGGTGACACGCACCGGAGGAGCGATTTCTCACCCCTCCGGCATCGGACCCCGGGCACCGTCCTTTGGATCTTTCGCCCACCGCGGCCGGTCAGGCGGCACCCCGCCGCGTTGTCGCCGGTCGCCGCGGCACGCCGCGGCGACCTCCTTCGCTCCACGAGGCGGCAGCCGACCGATCCTCGCCGCGGCAAGATCTGCCCGACAGGACCTAGTGGCTCTCGGCCTGCGGGGGCAGAGCCTCGACGACCGGGTGGTCCTTCTCGATCTTGCCGACCTTGGAGGCGCCGCCGGGCGATCCCAGGTCCTCGAAGAAGTCCACGTTCGCCTTGTAGAATTCCTTCCACTGCTCGGGAAGGTCGTCCTCGTAGAAGATGGCCTCCACCGGACAGACGGGTTCGCACGCGCCACAGTCGACGCATTCGTCGGGGTGGATGTAGAGCATCCGTCCCCCCTCGTAGATGCAATCGACAGGGCACTCCTCGATGCATGCCTTGTCCAGGACGTCCACGCAAGGCTGCGCGATGACGTAGGTCACCTCGGGCTCCTTCTTCTTTACGCACCTAGGCACGACTTCGACCGCGGGTTGCTTAGCCCTAGTATTGCCGGGCCTGCCACGTGTCTGAAACGGGAGGGGGCAAAAGTCGATGGCCCTTGGTTTCGGTGCTCGCCTAAATATCACCATAACCCCCTCTGACGTGGGCAAAAGAGTCACCACGCGGAGACGGGTTCCCGAGGGATTCCGGGACGCGGTGGGCGAGTTGGAGTTCTGGCGGGACGGCGTGCTCGGCGTACGCAAACGGGACGGCACGCTGGTCGAGATCGGCGAGGAGACGCTCGCCGCGGCGAAGGTGGTCCAGGAGCCGCGACCCCCGCGCGTGTGAGGCGCCCACCGGCACGTTCGGGTAAGCCACTCGCCAAGACACGTATAAGCCGTCCGGTAGGAAGGGCCGCGCCTGCTCGACCGGACGAATGACAGCGGAGAGTATTTTCTCCGTGACCGTACGTACCAGCGCCGCAGCCGCCGTGATCCTCACGGCCACGATCGCCGGATGTGGCGCCCCGGCTCCTCAGAACATTCAACTCCCGCCGGTCAACACCCGGGCCGCCTCCATGAAGGAGGGCTTCTCGACGATGGAACGCCTCGTCGAGGCGGCCAAGAAGGAGGGGACCCTCACGGTGATCGCGCTACCGCGCGACTGGGTGAACTACGGCGAGATCATCGACACCTTCGCCGAGGAGTACGGAATCAAGGTCGACCAGCTGGAACCCGGCGCGAACAGCGCCAGGGAGATCGCGGCCATCCCCGCGCTCAAACCCGACGTGTTCGACCTGAGCATGGACGTCGCCGTGTCCAAGTCCGACCTCTTCGCCCCGTACCGGGTCCAGGGCTGGCAGGACATCCCCGACCATCTCAAGGATCACCGGGGCACCTGGTACGCCGGGTACGGCGGCTACATGTCCATCGGCTACGACCCGAGCAAGGTCGCGACCCCCGCCTCCTTCTCCGACCTGCTGAAGCCCGGTCACAGCGTCTCGCTGCCCGGCGACCCCCGGGAGGTCTCGGCGGCCTTCAACGGGGTGATGGCCGTCTCGCTCAGGGGCGGCGAGGCGAGGGCGGAGCGGGGCGTTGAGTTCTTCCACCGCCTCAAGGGCGCGGGCAACCTCGCGGCGACCCCCAAGGCGGCCTCGGTCGTCGTCGACTGGGACTACCACAACGCCGAGCGGGCGGCCGCCGGCAAGGACTGGAAGGTCGCGATTCCCGGCGACGCCGTGCTCGGCTCGTACTACGTCCAGGCCATCAACAAGCAGGCCCCGCACCCTGCCGCCGCCCGGCTCTGGCAGGAGTTCCTGTTCTCCGACAAGGGCCAGAACCTCTTCCTGAAGGGCTATGCCCGCCCGATCAGGATGGAGGCCCTCCAGATGCGCGGCACCCTGGACGACGAACTCGCGGCCAAGCTCCCCGCCACCAGCGGGAGGCCCGTGATCCTCACCGTCTCGGAGATCGACAGGGCCAGGGCCTACCTCCAGCGCGAGTGGGCCAGAAAGGTGAGATGAGGGTGGGGCTGATGAGACTGATATGTCGTGACTTCCCAGAGGCTCTAAAGTGTCTGGAGAGTACCGATAAGAGACCCTGGCGTCTCAGAATGTGAGCTGATCGTCTTGCGATACGACGCGCCTAGCTTGACGAGGTGGAACGCTCGCGCCTACGACAGCAGCTTCGGGTACGTTTCAGCACATGGCGCCCCCCTGGTCGAACTACTCGACCCGCAGCCGGGCGAGCGCATCGTGGATCTCGGCTGCGGCACGGGGACGCTGACCGCCGAGATCACCTCCCGGGGCGCGCACGTCCTGGGGATCGACGGATCGCAGGCGATGATCGAAAAAGCCCTGGCGCAGTACCCGGGGCTGGACTTCATAGTCGGCGACGGCCGCGACTTCACGGTGGCCCAGCCCTACGACGCGGTCTTCTCCAACGCGGCCCTGCACTGGATGGGCCAGGAGCCGGACGCGGTGATCACCAGTGTCCGCGAGGCCCTCGCACCCGGCGGACGGTTCGTGGCCGAGATGGGCGGCGCGGGCAACTGCGCCGCGCTGACGGCGGCGCTGTCCACCGCCTGGCGGGAGTACGGGCTCCGTGAGCCCGGCCTGCCGTGGTACTTCCCCACCCCCGCCGAATACGCCACAAGGCTGGAGAAGGGCGGCTTCACGGTCCGCCTGCTGGAATACTTCGATCGGCCGACCCCGCTCGACGAGTGCCCCAACGGGGCGGCCGACTGGGTGCGGATGTTCGCCGGTTCGCTGCTCCAGGAAGTGCCGATGGAGATGGTCGACTCGCTGCTCCACCGGGTGAACGAGCTGGCCGCCCCCGCCCTGCGGCGGGAGACCGGCTGGATGGCCGACTACGTGCGACTGCGGTTCGCGGCTGTACGCCGCTGAACCGACCCAATGCGCCGTGGCGATTTGCCAGACTATGGTCTGTTCCATGAGTCTCGTTCCCCGGCCACATGGAGTGTCTCGGGCGGCTTAAGGGGCTGGTGAAGGGAACGGATGAACTTCTGTCTGAGTGACCTCGTGCCGCCGCTACGCTGGAGCGACGCGGCCACGATCCCACTTCTGCGCGACCAGCCTGACCTGCCGGACGCCTGGTGGCGGAGCCTGCCGATGGCCCGCGTGCTCGCCGTACTGCCTCCTGAGCGGCTGGCCGAGATCCTCACCGCGCTCGCCCTGAACCACTGGCCTGCCGCTACCGTGGGCGACGTGCTGCCCGCACTGCACGTCCTGGACCCGGACGAGGCCGACGAGCCCTGTACGGCCATAGCCCTCGACCGCGCGGGATCCTGGCCGGGTCTCCTCGCGCTGACCGGCCACGACCTGCGCGACCAGCCGTTCATCCAGCCGGTCCCGCTACTGCACGCCCTCTTCACGGCGGTCTTCGCACGCCTGGCGACCCCGCTCCCGGCGGCTTCGGTCCAGGCGGTTTTGGTTCCGGTGGCTTCGGTCCAGGCGCCCACCGCGCGGAGCGAGTCGGCCCCGGGCGAGTCCGATGCCATACCGAATGAGTCTGAAGCCGTCCCCGCGCCGGAGACCGGGCCGGAGACCGGGCCGGGTGTCGTGGCGGAGTCCCCCGCAGAACCCGCTGCCGAACCCACTTCAGGGCCCACGTCAGGGCCCACTGCCGAGAGCACGGCCGAGAGCACGGCCGAGAGCACGGCCGAGAGCACGGCCGAGAGCACGGCCGAGAGCACGGCCGAGAGCACGGCCGAGAGCACGGCCGAGAGCGTGGAGAGCGCCGGGGACGCCGTGCCGGAAGCCCTGCCGGTGCCCGAGGCACGTCGTGCGGCTGAGGCTGAGGCTGAGCCCGCCGCCGTCCCTGAATCGCTCTTCCAGCCGGCCCCGGCGAGGAACGATCCGCCCGTGACCGACGCGGAGGCTCAGGCCGCCGCGCCCGGCGCCGCGTTCGAAGAAGTCCGGGAGTCCCCCGCCGAGAGCGTGCCCGAGGCCGAGGCGGCTGCCGCCGCTCCGGTTGAGGCGGTCGCCGAAACCGGCGACGACCCCATCGACGACCCCATCGACGACCCCATCGACGACTCCGTACCCGCCGCCGCCCCGGAGGCGGCGGGCGCCCCCGAGCCGGAGGAGGCCGCGCGGAGCCGTCGGGCCGGGCAGCCTGTGGAGAACCTGCACGCGCTGGTGGACGGTGTCTTCGCCAACGTGGAGGACAAGCGCTGGGCGGTGGCGCAGAACAGGCTGTTCAGCGACACCCCGGCGAGCGCGGAGGCGCTGGCCAAGCTCTTCGCGGTGCGGCCGGAGGTCATCTTCGGCATCGAGGTCGACCTGCGCCGGGAGCTCGGGGAGTGGATCGCCTCCGACGAGGCCGCCCCGTACCGGGAACACCTGGAGGAGATGAGAAGGGTGCTCGGCAGGGCGGCGCCCAAGGAGCGGCTGATCAACGCCGCCGACTGGCACACCCTGGAGCTGCACTCTCTCGACATCCCGGCCTGGCAGTTCGTGCTGGCCACGCTCCCCGGTTACCACCTGGTCGACGAGTGGCTGGTGGAGGGCGACATCGCCGAGCTCCGCCATCGCACCCGCGACATGCTCAGCGACGCCCAGCCGCCGCTGACCATCAACAAGGCCCTCGACATGGTCTCCTCGCTGGGCATCCACCCCGAGGTGTCCAAGGAGTGGCTGGAGAACGTTCCGCAGCTCCGCATCCTCGGCGCGGGCGAACGGCCTCCCCAGCGCCCGAACGGCGCCCCGGCCCTGATCGCGGAGAAGCCGCCCGGCGCGCCGCGGGAGAACGGGGAACCGGCGAAGGCCCCCTTCCGCCCGCTGAAGGACGTCTCGCTGACCAGGCGCTGCTTCCGCCAGCCCGACGGCCGCTGGTGGCTCCGGATCGACGTCACCTCCGACCACCTGCGAGGCGCCGAGTGCTCGCTGCCCAGCGGGTTCGCCGCCTACCTCGGGATGTCACCCGGTGAGGGCCGCACGGTCAGCAGCGCGGTCGGCGATCTGGTCCTCAGCTGGCACGACAGGCCCGTGCTCGAGTCGCTCAGAACGCTCCTGGAGGACGTGGGGGCCAAGGAGGGCAGCCACCTGTTCCTCACCCTCTCCGACGAGGGAGTCCTGCGGGCCAGGCACCTACCGTCCGCCGGGGGCGAGGGGGAGGCGACAGCCCAGGCGCTGAGACTCGTCGGCTACACCGCCTCGGGCGGCACCCCGGAACAGGCCGGGCGGGTCATCGCCACCCGGGTCGGCATGACGGGCCCCGTGGGCATACCCGACCTTCTCACCCGGCTACGAGAACGCGGGGACCGCGATCTCCTGTCACTGTTGGCCTAGCTCATGCCCCGCCTCGCCATCTCCCCGGACTTCCCCGTCGAACTCGGCGCCCTGGCCCAGCCGGTGCGCCGGGACGTCGTGGTCTCGGCGCGCAGGTTCCTGCAGAACGTGGCGGGTGCTCCGCACCCCGAGCGGGTCAGGGGGGCCAGGGACCCCCGGGTCGCCACCCTGAGGCTGGCCGACCGGTACCGGGGCGTCGTGGTCAAGCAGCGGGACGTCTACTGGCTGCTGACCGTGCTGCCGGACGCGGAGGCGTGGGCGTACGCCCAGCGCTACCGGTTCGGCGTCAACACCGCGCTGGGCGTGGTCGAGATGTGGGACGCCGAGGCGCTGGACCAGGTACGGCCCGCGGTGCGCAGGGCGGCCGAGGCGTCCACGACGCGGCTGTTCTCCGAGATCTGCGACAGCGACCTGGCCGAACTGGGGGTGGACGGCCGGTTCCTGCCGCTGGTCAGGCAGATCACCGACCAGCTCACCCTGGAGGCGCTCGAACCGCTGCTGCCCCCCACGCAGTACGAGCCGCTGGCGGCGCTCGCCAGGGGCGAGTCGATGGCCGGGGCCTGGCGGGAGCTGGAGAACTGCCGCGCCGTCGCCGCGGGACCCGAGCCGATCAACCCCGAGGACTTCGGCGCCGCGCTCCTGCGCAGCCCGGACCGGGCCGTCTTCACAGACCACCCGCGCGAGCTGAACCGCGTGCTCGACGCGCCCGGCTGGTGCGTGTTCCTGCGGCCGCCGCAGCACCGGCTGGCGTACTGGGAGTCCTACCAGCAGCCGACGCTGATCACCGGTGGCGCGGGCACCGGAAAGACGCTCGTCGCCCTGCACCGGGCGGCCCACCTGGCCAGGCGCGCGAGCGGCCAGATCCTGCTCGTCACCTTCTCCCAGGGGCTGAGCGCCGAACTCGCGACCAGGCTCGACCTGCTGGTCGAGGACGAGACGATCCGCAAGCGGATCGAGGTCGGCAACGTGGACCGGCTGGCCCACCGCATCGTCGCGGAGGCCGAGGGCCGTCCGCCCTCGCTGGTCGGCGCCGCCGAGCTGACGGCGCTCTGGGAGGAGACGGCGGCCGGCCACAGCCCGGCGTTCCTGCTGCGCGAGTGGGAGCAGGTGGTGCTGGCGCAGAACCTCCGGACCCTGGAGGAGTACCTGGACACCCCCCGCTCGGGCCGCGGCGTCGAGTTGTCGGCCGAGGAGCGCGGCGCCGTCTGGGACGCGATCGGGCACGTCACCGGACGGCTGCGAGAGCGCGGCAAGCGGACCCTGCTGCAGCTGGCCTCCGAGGCGTCGGTGCTGCTCGGCCAGACCACGGGAGACCTGCTGGAGGAGACGGAGCCCATGCGGGAGCCGTACCGGCACATCGTGGTGGACGAGGCGCAGGACCTGCACCCCGCGCAGTGGCGGCTGCTGCGGGCGGCGGTGCCGCACGCCCGCGACGACCTGTTCATCGTGGGCGACCCGCACCAGCGCATCTTCGACACGAGGGTGACGCTCAGCGCCGTCGGGATCGACGCGATCCAGCAGCGTCTGCAGGTGTCGTACCGGCTCCCACAGGAGATCCTGTCCTGGGGAGTCCGGTTACGCGGAGGCGGTCCCGCCGACGGGCTCGTCGACGGTGTGCAGGAGCTCTACGGCTTCCGGAGCACCCGGCACGGGCTCAGGCCGATGGTCCGAGCCTACGATTCACCGCAGGATGAGCTGACGGGGCTGGTGGCACAGGTGGGAGAGTGGGTGGATGAGGGCGTGATGCCCGAGGAGATAGCGGTGGCCGCCAGGACCGCCGGCCTCGTGCGTGACGCGCGGACCGCTCTGCGCGAGCTGGGGGTGCGAGTGACGACGCTGCACGGCATGAAGGGACTCGAGTTCCGGCGGGTCGCGGTGATCGGCGTGGGCGAGGGAATCGTGCCCGACCCCGACTCACTGACCCCCATCGGCGAGGATCCGGCGGCCAGGGCCCACGATCTCCAGCGGGAGCGCGGCCTGCTCTATGTCGCCTGCACCCGGGCACGAGAACTCCTTTACGTATCCCATTCCGGACGGGCAAGTCCCTTCCTTCCCAACTGACCACATAGTCTGAACTGCGGATGTAATCCCCTTTGCCGGTTGGACCTCAATGAACCTCAGCCTGAGCGACATCGCGCCACCTTTGCGCTGGACCTCTCCCGGCCAGGTAGCGCCGATCGCAACCGATCCACGCCTCCCAGAGGCGTGGTGGCAGGCGCTTCCGCTCGACAGGGCCTGCTCCACCATCGGGACGCCCGAGGTCGCCGGACGCCTGACCGACCTCGCCCTGGCGTGCTGGGGTCACCTGATGCTCGGTGACGTCCTCCCGCTGCTCAGGTTCGCCGACCCCGCCTCGAGCGTACGCACGCCCGAAGGGCTCGGCCGCGAGACGGTGCACAAGCTGTTCACCGGGGTGCTGGAGCGGCTGCTCGAACCGGTCACCGAGGAGAGCGTCGCCCGGACCCGCCCGGCAAGGCCCGACCGGCCACTGCCCGAGCTGATCGACGAGGTCTTCGCCACGCTGGACGAGCGGCAGCGGGCCATCGCCAGGGACCGGCTCTACGCCTCCCAGCGGGCCACCCTCGACGACCTGGCCCAGCGCTTCTCCGTCACCAGGGAGCGCATCCGGCAGATCGAGCGTGACCTGCGCGACCATGTCGAGGCCTGGCTCGCCAAGGATGACGCGGCCCCGCTGACCGGCCACGTGTCCTGGCTGCGGGGCCGGCTGGGCTCCGCCGTGCCCGCCGACGACCTGGCCGCGGCGGTGCCCTGGCACCGCACCGACCTGGCCACGCTGGGCATCCCCTCCTGGCGGTTCGTGAGGACGCTGCTGAGCGGCTACGAGCAGGTGGACGGCTGGCTGGTCGCGGGCGGTGCGGACGAGCTCAGGGAGAAGACCAGGCAGCTGTTCACGGACGGGCCGCGCCCGCTGGACGAGGCCGTCACGCTGGTCAGCCAGCTCGGCATCCGCGAGGACGTGGCCGAGCGCTGGCTCATCGCGGTGCCCCAGCTGCGGGTGCTGGAGAACCACGTGGTGCCCTGGCCGCGCAGCGTCAACGACAAGGCCGAGGCCGTGCTCGCGGTGGCGGGCAACCCGCTGACGCCCGAGGAGATCCAGGAACGCATCGGCGAGGACTACAGCCTCGTCGGCATCCGCAACCAGCTCACCGCCGACGACCGGTTCCTGCGGGTCGACCGGAACAAGTACGGGCTGTCGCGCTGGGGTGGCGAGCAGTATCTGGGCATCCGGGAAATGATCGTCAGGGAGATCGAACGCGCCAACGGCGAGGCGTCCGTCAACACGATCGTCACCAACCTCACCGGGCGCTACGACGTGAGCGAGAGTTCGGTCCGCGCGTACGCCGGCGGCCCCGGCTTCGAGCGCACGCAGCGCGGGTGGATCCGGGTGGCCGGAGCCGAGCAGGCCGACTACCAGCCGCGCCGCGACGTCTCGGAGACCCGGCGCTGCTTCCGCAGCCGCGACGGGCGCTGGTGGCACCGGGTGGACGTCAACGCCGAGCACCTGCGCGGCTCCGGCTCCCCGCTGCCGACCGGCTTCGCCGCGCACCTCGGCATGGCCCCCGGCGGCCAGCTGACCGCCTCCACCCCCTCGGGCGACGTGGTGATCAGCTGGCACAACCAGCCGACCATGGGCTCCATCCGCCCCGTCCTGATCGCCACCAACGCCTCCGAGGGTGACCACGTCTTCCTGACCGTCTCCGACGGCGGCGAGTTGCTGACCCGCTACCTGCCCGCCGCCTCACCGGCGCTGCCCGCCCTGAACCGGGCGCTGCACCTGATCGGCTACACGGCGCCGGTGGCCTCGGAGGCCGAGGGCATCCGGCTGATCGGCGCCCGCATCGGCCTCTCGGACGGCTGCACCCGCGAGGAGGTGATCGCCCGCCTGCGCGACCGGGGAGACCGCGAGATCCTCGCCTTCCTGGAAGGCAGTGTCTGATGGCGCTCGCTCCGCTCGCGTAGGCTCGGCCGAGTCGGCTCCCATCGCGTGTGTGTGGAGCCCGTCCGATGTGGGATCGGGGTTGATTGCGTAGGCTCGGCGTATGTTGCGCCTGTATGACACGCGGAATCGCCAGGTCGAGCGGATCGTTCCCGAGGGGAGCCGCTCGCTGCGGATGTACACCTGCGGACCGACCGTCTACAGGTCGGCCCACGTGGGCAATCTCCGGTCATACCTGCTGTCCGACCTGATCAGGCGGGTCAGCGAGCGGCAGCGGGTCCGGGTGGTGGTCTGCCGCAACATCACGGACGTCGGTCACCTGGTCGACGACGCCGAGATCGACCCCTCCGGCGAGGACAAGGTGCTCGCCCAGGCGAGGGCCGAGGGGCGCAGCGCCCTGGAGATCTCACGGTTCTACGAGAACGCCTTCCTCGCCGACACGGCCGCGCTGAACATCCGGCCGCCCGAGCACTCGCCCCGGGCCAGCGAGACGATCGACCTGATGATCGAGATGATCGCCAAGCTGATCGAGAAGGGGCACGCGTACGCGGTGCCCGACGGGTCGGTCTTCTTCGACGCGGCCTCCTTCCCGACGTACGGTGAGCTCTCCGGCAACCGGCTCGACCGGCTGAGGCCGGGCCACCGGGTCGAGGGCGTCGATCCGCGCAAGCGCTTCCACGCCGACTGGGCGCTGTGGAAGCCCTCGGACCGGGAGCTGA
The DNA here is from genome assembly GCF_053592655.1 of Streptosporangium sp. NPDC002607. NCBI lineage: Bacteria > Bacillati > Actinomycetota > Actinomycetes > Streptosporangiales > Streptosporangiaceae > Streptosporangium > Streptosporangium sp. NPDC002607. The sequence continues at coordinate 194,470 of NZ_JBSFWD010000006.1, read as the reverse complement.
CCTGGGAGACGCCGTGGGGCCGGGGCTTCCCCGGCTGGCACATCGAGTGCTCGGCCATGTCGCTGCACCTCCTCGGCGAGCGCATCGACGTGCACACCGGCGGGATCGACCTGCGTTTCCCGCACCACGAGGACGAGCGCGCCCAGTCCGACGCCACCGCCGGACACGAGGTGGTGCGGCACTGGGTCCACGGCGAGCACCTGCTCTTCGACGGGCGCAAGATGTCGAAGTCCACCGGCAACGTGGTGCTGCTCAAGGACGTGGCGGACGCGGGTCTGGACCCGCTGGCCGTGCGGCTGGCGCTGCTTGAGCACCGCCACCGCCAGCAGATGAACCTCACCTGGGACACCCTGCGGGCCGCCGACAGGACCCTGCGGCGCTGGCGGAGCCAGGTGGCCGAGTGGTCGGAGTCGCCGAGCGGCCCGATGCCCGCCGATCGGGTCTCCCGGATCGAGGCGGCCTTCGACGACGACCTCGACACCCCGCTGGCGCTCCGGCTCCTGCGCGAGCTGGAGCGCGACGGCTCGGTCGCCCCCGGTTCCCGCTTCGAGGCGTTCCTGCACCTCGACCAGATCCTCGCCCTGGACCTCTCCCTCGACATCGGCAGGTCGAGGAGCCTGCCCGGGGGTGCCGCGGAGCTTGTCGAGCAACGCGCCCGAGCCCGCGACGCCCAGGACTGGGCCACCTCCGACCGCCTCCGCGACGAGTTGGCCGCCCTCGGCGTGAAGGTCGTCGACACCCCGGAGGGCCAGACCTGGTCCTGACATCCCCCTGACCGGCCCTCGGCGCGGTCCGTGTCAGAAACCCGGTCTCTGACACGGCCACGGAGCGGCCCGCGCCGGGAACAGCCCCTGACACGACCCGCCACAGAGCTGTCTCATAGGTGTTGAATTACCGGGTGACAAACATCGCGCCCACCGGGACTCAGTACACCATCGCGGCCGACGGTTTCCAGGCGGTCATCACCGAGGTCGGGGCCGGCCTGCGGAGCCTCACCCTGGACGGCCGGCCGCTCGTCGTCGACTTCCCCGAGGACCTGTCCCCGATCGGCGGCGCGGGGCTGCCGCTGCTCCCCTGGCCGAACAGGATCGAGGACGGCCGCTACACGTTCGACGGCGAGGAGCGGCGGCTCGCGCTGAGCGAGCCGCAGACCGGCAACGCGATCCACGGCTTCTCCCGGTCGTTCCCCTGGCGTGTCCTCTCCCACGACGACACCTCGATCCGGCTGGGGCTGCGGCTCTTCCCCCAGCTCGGCTATCCGCACATCCTGGATCTGTCCATCCGGTACGCGCTGGGCGCGTCCGGCCTGGAGGTCGAGGTGGCCGCGGAGAACATCGGCACCACCGACGCGCCGTACGGCTTCGGGGCCCATCCCTACCTGACGCTCGGCACCCTCGACGACGCGCTTCTGGAACTTCCCGCGAGCCAGTGGCTCGCGGTGGACGACCGGAAGATCCCCACTGACCGCCAGGACGTCAAGAAGACCGAGTACGACTTCAGGACCGCCCGCCCGATCGGCCGGACAGTGCTCGACACCGCGTTCACCGACCTGGCGCGCGGCGCCGACGGGCTGGTACGGGTGCGGCTGAGCGACGCGGACGGGACCCGCGGGGTCCAGCTGTGGGCGGGTGAGGGGATCGAGTGGCTCCAGCTCTACACCGGTGACACCCTCCCCGAGGAGCACCGCCGCCAGGGGCTGGCGGTGGAGCCGATGAGCTGCCCGCCGAACGCCTTCCGCAGCGGTGAGGACGTCATCCGGCTCGTTCCCGGAGACCGCGCCGTCCACCACTGGGGAATCGGCCCGATCTGACCTGCCGCCAGGACCGGGGCCGCCTCCTCCCCCGGTCGCTCCCGGTCCCGGCCGTGGGGCGGCACTCCGGGCCGGGACTCCTCGGCGACCGGGAACGGCACGTCAGGAGAGCTCGACGGGGCTGACGAGGATGCCGTCCTCGTCGCTGTAGAGCCAGGCGCCGGGGGTGAAGACGACCTCGCCGAAGGTGACGGGGACGTCGAGCTCGCCGGTGCCCTCCTTGGCGCTCTTGGCCGGGTTCGATCCGAGGGCCTTGATACCCAGGTCCAGGCCGGCGAGGGCGGCGGTGTCGCGGACGGCGCCGTTGATGACCACGCCTGACCAGCCGGAGGAGACGGCCGAGGCCGCGATGAGGTCGCCCATCAGCGCGGTGCGCAGTGAGCCCGCACCGTCCACCACCAGCACGCGGCCCGCACCGGGGGTGGCCAGGACCCGCTTGACGAGGGCGTTGTCCTCCAGACAGCGGACCGTCGCGATCGGGCCCGCGAATCGGGCGCGCAGGCCGTAGGAGCGGAACTGGGCCAGGCAGCTCGCGACCGCGGCGCCGTGGGCGTCGACCAGATCGGCCGTGGAAAGTGTCATACCCGCATCTTCGCTAATGACCACAATGCCGGGACCTCTGGGGTGGTGCCACACTTGCTGGAGCATGTCGCCTAGGAGGTTTTTGTGAGGTTTCGCCCGTACGCCTGGATGCCCCGTCCGTTCAAGTGGCTGGCACGCGTACTTTCCGTCCTCGTGGTGCTCGGTCTGCTGTTCGCCGGGGCCGGCGTGTGGAGTGTACGGGCGTCCTTCCCCCAACTCGAAGGCGAGCTCAAGGTACGTGGCCTCACCGGGAAAGTCACCGTATATCGCGACAAAACGGGTATCCCGCATATCTATGCGGACTCCCCCGACGACCTGTTCCTCGCCCAGGGCTACGTGCACGCGCAGGACCGCTTCTTCGAGATGGACTTCCGCCGCCACGTGACCGCCGGCCGGCTGTCGGAGATGTTCGGCTCGGCGACGCTGACCGAGGACAAGGTCATCCGGACCATGGGCTGGCGAAAGGTGGCGGAGAAGGAGCTGCCCCTGCTCGGCGAGCAGACCAGGCGCTACCTGGACGCCTACGCCGGCGGGGTGAACGCCTGGATGGAGCAGAACAACGGCTTCGCCGCCCGGAGCCTGGAGTACGTGCTGCTGCGGGCGACCAGCCCCGGCTACAGCCCCGAGCCGTGGACCCCGGTCGACTCGCTGGCCTGGCTCAAGGCCATGGCCTGGGACCTGCGCTCCAACCTGACCGACGAGATCGGCCGGGCCCTCGCGGCGAGCAAGCTGCCCCGCGGGCGGGTGGAGCAGCTCTGGCCCTCCTACCCGTACGACACCCACCAGCCGATCGTCACCCGGGGCTCGGTCGGCGAACGCGGGTTCGACCAGGACGAGGAGCCGAAGAAGAGCGTCACGGAGCCGCCGGGGACACCGGCCACCGGGGCGCTGGTCCGGGCGGCGGCGGCCATCCGCGCGGTGCCGAGCCTGATGGGCGACCCGGCGGGCGGCAGCGGCATCGGCTCGAACTCGTGGGTGGTCGGCGGCAAGCACACCAAGTCGGGCAAACCCCTGCTCTCCAACGACCCCCACCTGTCCGCGGGCATGCCCTCGGTCTGGTACCAGACCGGACTGCACTGCCGCGCCAAGGGTCCCGAGTGCCCGTTCGACCTCACCGGGTTCAGCTTCTCCGGCGTGCCCGGCGTGATCATCGGCCACAACGACAGGATCTCCTGGGGCTTCACCAACCTCGGCCCGGACGTCGCCGACCTCTACCTGGAACGGATCAAGGATGATTCGTACCTGTTCATGGGCGACTGGAAGCCGCTGACCACCAGGACTGAGACGATCAAGGTGGCCGGAGGCGCCGACGTACAGCTCAAGGTGCGCGACACCATGCACGGGCCGATCATCTCCGACGTCCTGCAGAGCACGAAGGACACGCTGCCCGGCATGGACGCGGTCTTCGAGGAGAAGGCCGACGCGGTCGCGCTCAAGTGGACGGCCCTGGAGCCGGGCAGGACCGCTGACGCGATCTTCGAGCTGAACACCGCGCAGGACTGGCAGCAGTTCCGGGCGGCGGCGAGCAAGTTCGAGGTGCCCGCACAGAACCTGATCTACGCCGACACCGCGGGCAACATCGGGTACCAGGCCCCCGGGCGGATCCCGGTGCGGAGCCACGGCGACGGCACCTGGCCGGTGCCGGGCTGGACCGGCGAGTACGCCTGGCAGTCGACGATCCCCTTCAACGAGTTGCCCAGCGTCTACAACCCGCCGGAGGGCTACATCGTGACCGCCAACAACGCGGTCATCGACCCCACCCGCTACCCGTACAACCTCACCAAGGACTGGGCGTACGGATACCGCTCCCAGCGCATCCTGGACCGCCTCCGCGACGCGGTGAAGGACGGCAAGGTGGACGTGGCGGCGATGAGCGCGCTGCAACAGGACACCGACAACGGCTTCGCCGACCTCCTGGTGCCCAGGCTGACGGACGTCAAGATCGCCGGGCCCGCCGAGGACGCTCGCGAGCTGCTGCGGAAGTGGGACCGCTCGCAGGGTGAGGACTCGGCCCCCGCGATGTACTTCAACGCCGTCTGGCGGCACCTGCTCATCGAGACCTTCAACGACGACCTGCCCGAGGGAGCCTGGCCCGGCGGCGGCGACCGCTGGTTCGAGGTCGTCCGGGTCATGCTCGACAAGCCGGACGACGCGTTCTGGGACGACAGCGGCACCCCGCGTACCGAGACCCGGGACGACATGCTGCGACGGGCGATGGCCCTGGCCTACGACGAGCTGAACGCCCGGCTCGGCCCGGACGTCAAGGACTGGCGCTGGGGAGACCTGCACTCGCTGAAGCTCGTCCACCAGACCTTCGGAACCTCGGGGATCGGCCCGATCGAGTGGCTGTTCAACCGGGGCCCGTTCCCGGTGGCCGGCAGCGACGACGCGGTCAACGCCGCCGGCTGGGACGTCCAGTCCGACTACACGGTGGGCTGGCTGCCGTCCATGCGAATGGTGGTCGACCTGGGGAACCTGGACGAATCCCAGTGGATCAACCTGACCGGCGCCTCCGGCCACGCGTTCCACGACAACTACTGGGACCAGGCGCCGCTCTGGGCGAGCGGGAAGACCGTCCCCATGCTCGCCCGCGAGGAGTCCGTCAAGAAGGCGGCCACCAACGTCCTGACGCTCAGCCCCTGATGATCCGAGGCGGGCGCCAGGAGGCGCCCGCCCACCGGGACGCCGAGTCGCAGGCCGTCAGGTGGTCAGCACGCGGGACTCGCCGACGGCGAGGTCCCACAGGTCGGCGCGGTCCCGCCCCGCCTCCGCCCAGGCCGCCCTGGCCTCCTCCACCGGCGCGAGGAGCGACTCTCCTGACAGTACGAACGTGCCCCAGTGCATGGTCGCCATCCGGCGCGCCCCGACGTCCTGGCAGGCCCGTACGGCCTGCGCGGGGTCGACGTGCACGGCCTTCATGAACCAGCGGGGCTCGAACGCGCCCACCGGCATCAGGGCCAGGTCGATGCCGCCCGGATAGCGCGCCCCGATCTGGGCGAAGCGCTCGCCGTAACCGGTGTCCCCGGCGAAGTAGATCGTCTGGTCGTCGGAGGCGATCACCCAGCCGCCCCAGAGGGTCCTGCAGGTGTCCCAGACCGTGCGGCGGCTCCAGTGGTGGGCGGGTACGAAGTCGAAGCGGACACCGCCCACCCAGGTGCTCTCCCACCAGTCGAGCTCGATGACGTGGCGGAACCCGCGTCTGGTGAACCAGGACCTGAGCCCGGCCGGGACGAGGACCGGCGTGCTCCGCGGCAGCCGCCGCACGGTCGGCGCGTCCAGGTGGTCGTAGTGGTTGTGGCTGATCACCACGGCGTCGATCCGGGGCAGGTCCGCCCACGCGACGCCGGGCGGGGTCAGGCGGGGCCGGGTGCCGGGGATCTTCCTGGCCCAGACCGGGTCGGTGAGGATGGTCAGCCCGCCGATCTGCACCACGTACGTCGCGTGGCCCACCCAGGTGAGGACCGCGTCGGTCCCCGTCGGGCGGGGAAGCCCGTCCCGGTGGACCGGGATGCGGTCCGCGTCCCCGACCCCTGGGCGGAGCCTGCCGTGCCACATGATCGCCAGCAGCTCCTGGAAGGTCGGGACCGGCGAGGTCAGCCGATCCCTGAAGCCACCCGGCCACGACCGCCGGGGCGCGGGTGCCGGGCGGCCCGGCGGACGCGCCGGTCGCGGCGCCGGTCGTACGGGCGGCTCCGGTCGGGTGGGGGCTTCCGGGAGCGTGGCGGAACCGGCCGCCGCCTCGGCCACGGCCATTCGTTTGGGAGCCCGGCCCAGCTGTCTCAGCGCGCGCGCCGGCCGCGTGGCGAACCGGGCCGACCACCCGGAACGGCGGGGCGGCTCTTCGACAGGGCTCGTGAGTTCTGTGGCGGCGGCTTCGGGGTGGGACGTCTGCGACATGGGCGGTCCCCTTCTGTCATCGTCAGCTCACCCCCTGTTGATCCCCCCACAGAGAGATCCATTCCCTTTTAACAGGATTTAGTACGAAACCACCACGGGGATCTGCGGGCGTAGTTGCCGTCCTCCAGGTTCGCCAGCCGCTCGAAGAGGTTCCACGAGGCGTGGTCGCCGCAGATCAGCATGGAGACCGCCACCGCCACGACGTAGAGCGGGAGCATCGGCAGGCCCACGCAGAACATGTACTGGGAGGCGTGCCGGTCCTCGTGCCTGAGCAGGGCTCCGGCGAGGAAGCCCTCCTCGTGCTTGGTCAGCACCACGTTGCCCACGGTGAACGCCGAGGCGATCGGGAACCGGAAGCGGTAGCCGTACGCCAGGATCAGCCCGTCGGGCCCGGCGGCCACCCTGGCCCGCCCGAGGCGCGCCAGTAGCAGCCCCAGGGGCGTGGACAGGTTGATGTGGTTAACAGTCCGCCGTACCCGATGTAACCGCCGCATACCGGGATTGTGCGTCATCCGGACGGCTCGCGGTAGCGGTCCTCACCGCGCGGGGTCCGGGCAGAACCCGGCCGGGCGAGCCTCAGGTGCCGGGCGGGACCTGCGGGCCCGGCGGGGGCTGCGGGCCCGGCGGGGCGGGTGAGGGCTGCGGGCGAGGACCGTACCCGTGCTGGGTGAGCAGCCACGAGCCGCCCTCCGCGGCCGGTGGCGCGAGCAGGACCCCCATCGCGACCGCCACGAGGCCCCCGTAGAGGTAGACGTAGCCGGACAGGTCATTGGCGATGACCAGGTCGCCCTCCGGCCGTCCGGTGATCCAGATCATGGTGATCAGCGCCCAGCCCATCGCGAACGACAGGGCCGCCGCCTTGCCGCGGGTCATCCGGCCCGCTCCGTAGGTGATCGCGAACAGCAGGGCGACGCAGACGAGGGCGGAGACCGGGACGGGCCTGATGTACCAGGAGTGCTCGAACCCGCCGAGGACGCCCATCAGCAGCCCGAACATGACGAGCACCGCGTTGACCGCCACGGTGACAACCGTCTCCGAGGGTTCGCGTGTCGCGGGAACCTGCTCCATCACAAACATCGAGGCTAACCGATCCCGGCGAAGAGGTCGTCCTCGCGGCCATAAGGCTCGCCGAGACCTCCCACCTCGATCGGCGCTCCCGGCCCCGCGGGACCCCGCGCGCCGGAGCGGAGAATGAAGTGCTCGATCCCGAGCAACTCCTGGCCGACGTCGTTGGACAGGGCGAACCAGGGCGGGCTCACGCTGATCTGGGTGGCGTGCGCCCGCATCGCGTCGATCTTCCGTTCGAGATGGGCACGGGCGTCGATCTCGGTGGTGACGTCATCGTCCGCGCAGCCGAACGGCAGGTCGGCGACCGGCTCGACCAGGAAGGGGACGCCGTTCTCGCGCATCGCCTCCTCGCCCCTGATCATCACCGACCTGGGCATGGCGGTGTGGTAGAACTTCGAAACGCGCCACGGGCCGCCCTCGCCGAACGCCGGGTCCGCCGCCAGCTCGAAGGCCCGCCAGGTGACCCGGTGGGCCTGGATGTGGTCGGGATGGCCATAGAAGCCGTTCTCGTCGTAGGTGACGAGCACCTGGGGCCGCACCTCGCGGATGATCCTGACGAGCTCGCCCGCCGCCTCGTCCAGATCGGCCTGCCAGAAGGCGTTCGCGGCGTGGTTGGAGACGACGCCCATCATGCCGGAGTCGCGCCAGCGGCCCCGGCCGCCCAGGAACCGGTGGTCGGTGACGCCGAGCGCGGCGCAGGCCGCGGCGAGCTCGGAGACGCGGTGCTCTCCCAGGGTGTCGTCGCGATCGGCGGTCAGGTGGGCCAGCTCAGGCGGGATGACCTCGCCCTCCTCCCCCAGGGTGCAGGTCACCAGCGTGACGTGCGCGCCCTGGGCCGCGTACCTGGCCATGGTGGCCCCGCTGCCGATCGTCTCGTCGTCCGGATGGGCGTGCACGAGCATCAGGCGCCGGTCAGTCATAGGTTCGAGGGTATCGATGCCAGGGATCGCCCAGAACCTCCGAATTCACCACTTCTGGAAAACAGGACAGCCGATGCGGAACTGGCAAGATGGCTCGTATGAGTGAGAGCTTTCCTCGCCTGCACGCCAGAACCCGCCGATTCACCCTCGGAGTGCCCCGCGGTTTCACGATCGCTCCGGGCGGTGATCGCGTCGTCTTCCTACGGACCAGAGGCGGCTCCGACCCGGTGACCTGCCTGTGGGAGTACGACGTCCTCAGCGGCGCGGAACGGCTCGTCGTCGACCCGCGCGCGCTGGCCGCGGACGACGAGAACCTGCCCCCCGAGGAGCGGGCGCGCCGCGAGCGGAGCAGGGAGCAGGCCGGCGGCATCGTCGGATACAGCACCGACGCCACGGTGACCACCGCCGCGTTCGCGCTCTCCGGTGGCCTCTACGTCGTCGACCTGAAGACCGGGTACATAAGGAACCTGAAGACCCCCGGACCGGTGATCGACCCTCGGATGTCCCCCACCGGAGAACACATCGGCTACGTGACCGGCGGCGCCTTCCACATCCAGGACCTGGCGGACGAGGTCGACCATGCGCTGGCCCGCCCCGAGACCCCGGAGGTGACCTACGGCCTGGCCGAGTTCATCGCCTCCGAGGAGATGGACCGCATGCGGGGCTACTGGTGGTCCCCGTCGGGGGACGCGATCCTGGTCGAGCGGGCCGACGAGTCGCCGGTCCAGCGGTGGCACATCTCCGACCCGGCCAACCCGGCCCGGCCCGCCGCCGAGCAGCGCTATCCCTCCGCGGGAACCGCCAACGCCGGGGTCGAGCTCTTCGTGCTGACCCTCACCGGGGCCCGCGTCCCCGTGCCCTTCGACGACGAGTACCTGGTCAACGCCGCCTGGGACGCCCACGGCCTGTCGATCGTCACCATGACGCGCGACCAGCGCACCATGCGGCTGCTCGCCGTCGACCCGGCCACCGGCACCTCCACCCCGGTGCGCGAGGACACCGACCCCGCCTGGGTCGACGTCGTCACCGGCGTGCCCGGCCACCTGGCCGACGGCAGCCTCGTCTGGGCCGCCACCTCCGAGGGCGGCCACCGCCTGATCGTCGGCGACGACCCCGTCACGCCGCCCACCCTCCAGGTCCGCGAGATCCTCGACATCGACGGCGAGACCGTGCTCTTCCGGGCGAGCGGGGAACCCACCGAGATCGCGGTATGGGCGTACCGGAGGGGTCAGATCACGCTCGTCAGCCCGACCGAGGGCGGCGTCTACAGCGGCCACACCGCGGGCGGCACCCTCGTGATCACCGGTCAGACCCTCGAAAGCGAGGGCTCCGTCACCCGGGTCCTGCACAACGGCACGCCCCGCGGCCACATCACCTCGTACGCCGAGCGCCCCGGCCTGGACCTGCGGGTCTCCCTGATCAGGGCGGGCGAGCGCGACCTGGCCACCGCGGTGCTCCTGCCCTCCGGTCATGTGCCGGGCTCTGCGAGACTGCCGGTCCTCATGGACCCGTACGGCGGACCGCACGCCCAGCGCGTCCTGGCCGCGGCCGGGGCGCACCTGACCAGCCAGTGGTTCGCCGACCAGGGTTTCGCGGTGGTCGTGGCCGACGGCCGCGGCACCCCGGGGCGGGGCCCCGAGTTCGAGCGGGCCATCCTGCACGACCTGGCCACCCCGATCCTGGAGGACCAGATCGACGCCCTGCACGGCGCCGCCGCGCGGTTCCCCGACGACCTGGACCTGACGCGGGTCGGCATCCGTGGCTGGTCCTTCGGCGGCTACCTGGCCGCCCTGGCCGTGCTCCGCCGCCCCGACGTGTTCCACGCGGCCGTCGCGGGAGCCCCGGTGACCGACTGGCGCCTGTACGACACCTGCTACACCGAGCGCTACCTCGGCCGGCCCGACGAGGGGCACTACGACTCCTCGTCCCTGTTCGCCGACGCCGAGAAGCTGGACCGTCCCCTCCTGCTGATCCACGGCCTGGCCGACGACAACGTGGTCGCCGCCCACACCCTCCGCCTCTCCTCGGCTCTGCTGGCCGCCGGTCGCCCGCACAACGTGCTGCCGCTGTCCGGGGTCACCCACATGACCCCGCAGGAGGTCGTGGCGGAGAACCTGCTCCTGCTCCAGGTCGACTTCCTCAAGAAGGCCCTGGTCTGAGCCGGGGCCATTCCCGTCAGAGGGTGTGACGCCGTGCCGGTGCGGCACAGAACCGCTCACCAGCACGGCGTCCCCCATCGGACGCGCGGCTGAATTCCCCCGGTCGCCACGTTCTGGAACAAGTACGACTCGACCCCCCAACAGTCCCACCGAGGATATATAGGCGAGTCCCCGGGGCAACGTAGGCAATCCAGCCCGCCGTGCCCCCGATCGGCCCACCGCGCCCGCCGGGGAACGGCCAAGAATGCGCCGGTATTCTCCCGAGCCGATCCATGGATTGGCGATGAAAATCCGGCACGCCGCCAAACGCTCGTCATCATGGGATTTGGGGCGCGTATGGCTTTTCCCCGTTCGGTACTTTTTTCCCATTCGCCGGTGGCCATCCGTCCCCCATCCCGGATTCGCCGCCATTCCGGGGTTCACCGGTGCCTCGATTTACCCTGGAGAAGTTTCAGCGATCGTCGTGACGGCCTTCCTCGGTCGGCCACGCCGAAAATTGATCGAGCTGGACGGATCCAGAAAGAAGGCGTTCCCAGGTGCGCGCGAATTCAGAGAAGGTACTTGTCGTCGGAGCCGGTGTGAGCGGATTGACGACCGCGCTGTGTCTGGCCAGGGAGGGATTCCGGGTCACCGTCATCGCGGACAGGTTCGCACCCGACATCGTCTCGGTCGTCGCGGGCGCGCTGTGGGAGTGGCCGCCCGCGGTCTGCGGTTACCACCACGACCAGGTCTCGCTCGCCCGCTCCAAGAGCTGGTGCGTCACCTCGTACCGGATATTCGAGGAGCTGGCCCGGTCCGGAGTTCCCGGGGTGGCCATGCGGAGGTCCAACTTCTATTTCAAGCACCCCGTCGAGGAGAATCCCCACGATCTCCACAAGATGCGGGAGCTCGCGGGGAAGGTGCGCGGCTTCGTCCGCGACCGATCGCTCGCCGAGCGGAACGGCATCAGCCCCGGCTACGGCGTGGTCGACGCCTACTCCCACCTGGCGCCCATGATCGACACAGACCGGTACATGCTGTGGCTGATGCGGCAGGTCAAAACGCACGGGGTGCGGGTCAGACGGCATCGGATCGAGGGGACGCTGACCGAGAGGAAGGCCGAGCTCCTCGACCGGTTCGACGCCGAGGTGATCGTCTGCTGCGCGGGGCTCGGCACCGCCGAGCTCCGCGGTGTCAGCATGTATCCACTCCGCGGTGCGCTGGTGCGGGTCCGCAACGACGGGATCGACGAGGCCCACTGCGTCTCCCACGACGAGGCGAACAACAGCGAGCAGGACATCGTCTTCATCGTGCCGCGCAGTCCGCAGATCCTTGTTCTCGGCGGGCTGGCGGAGAAGGACGAGTGGGACACCGGAATCAACCTGGAGAACCACCCTCCGGTGCGGGACATGTACGAGCGCTGCCTGGCCTTCATGCCCGCGCTGCGAAGTTTCGAGCTGGATCCCGATGAGCCGGTACGGGCCGGACTGCGGCCGTTTCGGAAGGAAAACGTCTGCCTCGAATGGGACGAGGAAGGGCGGATCATCTACAACTTCGCACACGGCGGGGCCGGATTCAGCTTTTCCTGGGGCTGCGCCCAGGAGGCCGTCGGCCTGGTGCGCGCGGCCGTGGAGGACCGTACGTACTCCTACTCCTGCTGAGCATTCTCTTTTCTTCCCGAAGTCGACGCGAGACGGCCTGAATACGGTGAGGTGGCCCGGTGCCTCCGTCACCGCATATCACCCTGCCCGGTCGCGACGACAGACCAAAAAGGCTCACTGAAATGCAGAGAATCGTCAAGTGCCTTCTGATCGCGAACACGGCCCTCGCGCTCACCTCGTGCCTGCCGTTCGGCATCGCGAACACCGGCGTCGCGTCACCGAGACGCTCCGAACCCGCCGTCGCCGATGACCACCCGCCCCGTTCCGAGCACACCCCACTGTCGCGTTTCCCCGTCCTCCGCCCCGGTGACCGGGGAACCCAGGTCCAGGAGATCAAAAAACGTCTCGACCGGCTGGGGTTCAACACAGGATCTTCCAGTCAGGAGTACAACCCCGCGCTGCGCGCGGCCGTATGGGCCTTCCAGAAGGCCAACGGACTGCCCGCCGTCGACGAGATCGACCCGCCGACCTGGAAGGCCCTCGCCCACCCCGCGCGTCTCAGACCGCTGGTGCCCTGGGGAGAGCCCACCAGGGTGGAGATCGACCTGCGTCGCCAGCTGCTCACCGCCTGGCGGGACGGCGAGCCGGCCCTGGTCACCCATATCTCGACCGGTAACGACAAGCACTACTGCAAGAACGGCCACTGCGGGGTCGCCGTCACGCCCGTCGGAGACTTCCGCTCCTGGTGGCGGACCACCGGATGGACCCACGGGCCGCTGGGCGACCAGTTCTACACCATCTACTTCAACGGGGGCATCGGCTTCCACGGCTCGGAGAGGGTCCCGCTGCACCCCGCGTCCCATGGCTGCATCCGGGTCCCGCTGCACAACGCCAAGCCCCTGTTCGACATGATCCCGACAGGAACGCCGGTCCACGTCCGCCGCCCGGCCCCTCCCGAGCCTCCGAAACAGGACGCGGCCCGGCCGAAGGCCCTCCGAGACTGACTCCCTCGGCGCGGCCGGGGCGGCCTTCGGCACTCGTCACTTGGAGGTGCCGTGCCAGCTGCGCCACAGGGCCGCGTAAGAGCCTCCCGCGGCGACCAGTTCCTCGTGGGAGCCGAGTTCGCTGATGCGGCCGTCCTCCACCACCGCGACGCGGTCGGCGTCGTGGGCCGTGTAAAGGCGGTGGGCGATGGCGATCACCGTACGGCCGTCCAGGACGGCGGCCAGCGAGCGTTCCAGGCGGCGGGCCGCGCGGGGGTCGATCAGCGAGGTGGCCTCGTCGAGGACCAGGGTGTGCGGGTCGGCCAGCACCAGCCGGGCCAGGGCCAGCTGCTGGGCCTGGGCGGGGGGAACGTGCTCGCCGCCGGAGCCGACCGCCGTGTCGAGCCCCTCGGGCAGGGCCTCGACCCAGTCCCAGGCGTCCACGGCCTCCAGCACCTCGCGAACCCGCGCGTCGTCGGCGTCGGGCCTGGCGATCAGCACGTTGTCGCGCACCGTGCCCCGGAAGATGTGGTGCTCCTGGGTCACCAGGGCGACCTGGCCGCGCAGGTCGTTCAGGGGTAGCTCGACCAGGGGGACGCCGCCCACGGTGACCGAGCCGGTGCGGGGGCCGTGGATGCCGGCGAGCAGGCGGCCCAGCGTGGACTTGCCCGCCCCCGACGGGCCGACCATGGCCAGCCGCTCGCCCGGCTCGACCAGCAGGTCGATGCCGTGCAGCACGTCGTGGCCCTCGCGGTAGGCGTAGCGGACGTCGTCGGCCGCCAGCGCACTGCCCTCGGGAGCGGCGGAGGTGGCCTCGCGGTCGTCGGGCACCTCGGCGACGCCGAGCAGCCGGGCCATGGAGGCGCCGCCGACCTGGAGCTCGTCGATCCACATCAGCAGCCGGTCGAGCGGGTCGATGAGCTGCTGGACGTAGAGCGTGGCCGCGGTGACCTGGGCCAGCGAGACCCAGCCCTGGACGTAGAACAGACCGCCGATGACCAGCGTCGCCACGATCGGGATCACGTAGCCGAGCTCGACCGAGGGGAACCAGACGGTGCGCAGCCCCAGCGTGTAGCGCTCGGCCGCCCACGAGCGGGCGATGTCGGTGTCGGTGCGACGGTGCCGCCGCTCCTGCAGGCCCAGGGCCTCCACCGCGCGGGCGCCGCCGACCGTCTCGGCCAGCCCGTCGGTCATGTCGGCGTACGCGGCGCTCTCGCGCAGGTAACCGTCCCTGGCCCGGTTGAGATACCAGCGGGTGGAGATCCACAGGATGGGGACGGCCAGCAGCGAGGGCAGCGCGAGCAGCGGCCCGACCAGTACCAGCGCGCCGACGGTGATCAGGCAGGTGACCAGCGCGATCATCGTCTCGGGCACGGCGTGCCGTACGGTGCGCGACAGCGAGTCGACGTCACGCGAGGTCCGCGAGATCAGGTCGCCGGATCCGGCCCGCTCGACGACGGACAGCGGCAGGCCGAGCACCCGCCCGACGAACTCCTCGCGCAGCTCGGCGAGGACCTTCTCACCGAGCCTGGCCGAGGCGTAGACGGCGAACCTGACCAGCACCGCCTGGGCGACCAGGAAGCCGCCGATGGCCAGCGACACCATGGTGACGTCGGTCCCGGTGCCGTCCTGGACGCCCTGGACGAGGCCGCCGAGCAGCCACGGCACCGCCAGGCCGGCGACGGCGGCCAGGCCGTGCAGGCCCAGCGCCACGGTGAGCCCTCCGGGATATTTCAGGGTGAGCCTGCGGGCGTACGCCCGAACCTGCGCGGTGTCGGCGACGGGCAGGATCTGCCTGCTCATGACTCCTCACCCCGGGTCACGACGGCGGTGTAGCCCGGGTGGGTGGCCAGCAGCTCCCGATGCGTGCCCTCGGCGCGCACGACGCCTCCCTCGACGTAGATGACGTGGTCGGTGCGGTCGAGCACCAGCGGGCTGGTCGTGCAGACCAGCGTGGTCTTGCCCGCGCGGGCCTTGGCCAGCCGGTCGGCGATGCGGGCCTCGCTGTGCGCGTCGACCGCGCTGGTGGGCTCGATGAGGATGAGCACCTCCGGGTCGAGGGTCAGCGCCCTGGCGAGCCTGAGCCGCTGCTGCTGACCGCCGGAGAACTCCCGGCCGGCCTCGGCGACGCGCCCCTCCAGACCGCCGGGCAGCGCCTCGACGATGTCGACGGCGCACGCGGCCTGCAACGCCCGGGTGATCTCCTCGTCGGAGGCGCGGCCGGTGACGTCCAGTTCGTCCCTGAGCACCCCGGCGAACAGCTGGGCCTCGTTGTCGGCGACGAGGACGCGGCGGCGGACCTCGGAGATCGGCAGGGCGTCGAGCGCCACGTCGCCGAAGTCGACGTCGCCGTCGCTGTAGCGGCCGAGCCGGTCGGCGATGGTCACGGCCTCCTCGGGGACGGCCGCCGCGACGGCGGTGAGCATGCCGGGGCGCACCGCGACCCCGGAGGTCACGTCGCGCAGCAGGCCACCCTCCGAGCGGCCGGTGCCGCCCTCCACCTCGGGCTTCAGCGCCAGGATGCGCACCACCCTGCGGGCGGCGACGTGCCCCTTGGTCAGCTTGTCGGCCGCCTCGGTGAGGGTGCGCACCGGGGCGATCAGGAAGACCGCGTAGCCGTAGAAGGCGACGAGCTGGCCGGCGGTGATCTCGCCGCGCATCGCGAAGGTCGCGCCGAGCCAGGTCACCCCGGCGATCAGCAGTCCAGGCAGCAGGACCTGCGCGCCCTCCAGCATCGACTCGACGGAGGCCACCCGCACGCCGGCGTGACGCACTCGCTGCGACTCGGCGCCGTAGCGGTCGGCGAAGACCCGCTCACCGCCGATGCCGCGGAGCACCCGCAGGCCCGTGACGATGTCGGCGGCGCGGGTGGCGAGATCGCCCTGCAGGTCGCGGTGGTCGTTCTGGCGGCGGTGCAGCGGCTTGAGCAGGGGTGCGACGGCGACCGCCACGAGGGGCAGGCCGACCAGCACCATCAGTCCCAGTTGCGGCGAGGCGTCGATCAGGATGACGGTCACGACGGCGATGGCGACGACGGCGCCGCAGCCGCGGAGCAGGATGTCCATCGCGTTGCCGATGTGGGCGATGTCGGAGTTGCCGACGCTGACCACCTCGCCGGTGGACATGCGTTTGGGCAGGGTCGCGCCCAGCCGGGTCGACTGCCTGACGGTGACCTGGACGGTCCGGTAGGCGGCACTCAGCCAGTTGTAGACGGCCATCCGGTGCCGCAGGATGCCCGTGACGGCCTGGGTGATTCCCAGGGCGAGCACCACGGCGCCCCAGGTGACCAGGGCCGATAGGTCCTTGGCCGTGATCGCGTCGATGCCGTTGCCCATCGCGGCGGGGACGAGCGCCATCGCCAGCCACCACAGGATGGCGTAGCCGATGCCGAGGAGCAGTGGGCCTCGCTGCATGCGGGCCACCCACAACAGGTAACGGATCGGGCTGCGGGCATCGGGAAGGCCGGGGTCGGCGGCTGGTAAGGAGCGCATCTCACAACAAGGGTCACAAACTCCGACCTGGCCCGGCAAACGATTTTCGGCCTCCCCGGCGTGTCGCCGTCAATCAGGGTTGACAGATGGACCTCGTCAACCTAAATTGACAGACATGAGTGATACGGCGCAACTGGCATCCGACGCCGGTAGCCGCGATCCGGCCGTCGGCCTGCGGGCCGTACGGGCACTGCGGACGCTGGTCGACCGGCTGGAGGCCCTCCAGGTGGAGAACGCCAGGGACCAGGGCTGGTCCTGGCAGGAGATCGCGCACTGTCTGGAAGTGAGCCGGCAGGCGGTGCACAAGAAGTACGCGGGCGGCCGAGGGCTGCTGAGACGGAGGGACTGACCATGTTCGAGAGGTTCACCGACAATGCCCGGCAGGTGACGGTCCTCGCCCAGGAGGAGGCGCGGCGCCTGCGGCACGGCCACATCGGCACCGAGCACCTGCTGCTCGGCCTGCTACGCCAGGGCGACAGCGTCGGCGCCCAGGTGCTGACCGGCCTAGGCCTCACCCACGAGCGGGCCGACGAGGCGGTCGGCCGCACTCCCCGCGCCGGCGAGCTCGACGCGGAGGCCCTGGAGACCATCGGCATCGACCTCGACGCGATCCGGGAGAAGGTCGAGGCCGCCTTCGGGCCCGGCGCCCTGGATCGCCCCCGCGACCGCAAGGCACCCCGGGGCCACGTTCCCTTCACCCCCGGCGCCAAGAAGGCCCTGGAGCTGTCACTGCGGGAGGCCCTGCGGCTGAAGGACAAACGCATCGGCACCGAGCACATCCTGCTCGGCCTGGTCCGCGCGGGCGCGGGGCCCGGGATGCGGGTCATCACCCAGGCGGGCCTCACCGCCGACGAGGTCCGCCACGAGATCGCCCGCCACCTCGGCCGGCCGGACCGGCACTGATCTGAAGGAACCGGCCGGAGTCCTCCGGCGGTCGAATCTGCCGCACCACCACCCTGAGCGCGTCCGGAGGCGACAGAACGCGCTCTCGGCCGAACGGTCATCAGCCCCTCATCGGCCGGATGGATCACGCCGGGACGGCGCGAGCCGTACATCACTTCGGATGTACGGCTCGGTGAACCCGGGAAGGCCCGGATGATCGATCGGGGCATCCGGCCCCGGGGGACGGGACCGGATGCCCGGCGACCACCTGATCTACTTGGCGGCCCGCAGGTAGTCGTGGTTCATCTGGGCGATGGTGTCAAGCGGGATGCCCTTGGGGCAGACCGCCGTGCACTCACCGGTGTTGGTGCAGCCACCGAAGCCCTCGGCGTCCATCTGCTCGACCATCGCGACGGCACGGGAGTCGCGCTCGGGCTGGCCCTGCGGCAGCAGGCTCAGGTGGGTGATCTTGGCCGCGGTGAAGAGCGAGGCCGAGCCGTTCGGGCAGGCGGCGACACAGGCGCCGCAGCCGATGCAGGTGGCCGCGTCGAACGCCGCGTCGGCGTCGACCTTCTTCACCGGGACGCTGTGCGCGTCGGGGGCCGAACCGGCCGGGACGGAGATGAAGCCACCCGCCTGGATGATCCGGTCGAACGCCGAGCGGTCCACGACCAGGTCCTTCACCACCGGGAAGGGCGCGGCGCGCCACGGCTCGATGGTGATGACCGCGTTGTCCTCGAAGTGACGCATGTGCAGCTGACAGGTGGTGGTGGCCACCTGCTCACCGTGCGCGACGCCGTTGATGACCATGCCGCACATGCCGCAGATGCCCTCGCGGCAGTCGTGGTCGAAGGCGATCGGGTCGTCGCCCTCCAGGATGAGCCGCTCGTTGAGGACGTCGAGCATCTCCAGGAAGGACATGTCCGGTGACACGTCCTCGACCCGGTAGTTGACCATCCGGCCCCCGTCCTTGGGGCCCTTCTGACGCCAGACCTTGAGAGTGAGGTTCATACTCATGGTTCGCTTACCTCTCCTCATTCGCCGCGCGGATCGCTCGTTCCTCGCCGGCCGCTCCGCTCACTGCGTCGGGTGCGCTCACTTGTAGCTCCGCTGGCTCATCTTGACGTACTCGTAGTCGAGGTCTTCCTTGTGCAGGATCGGGCCCTGCTCGCCGTACTCCCAGGCCGCGACATAGGAGAAGTTCTCGTCGTCGCGCAGGGCCTCGCCGTCGGCGTCCTGCGACTCGGCGCGGAAGTGGCCGCCGCACGACTCGGTGCGGTGCAGCGCGTCGATGCACATCAGCTCGGCCAGGTCGAAGAAGTCCCCGACCCGTCCGGCCCGTTCCAGCGCCTGGTTCAGCTCGTCGGCCTCGCCGGACACCTTCACGTTCCGCCAGAACTCCTCGCGCAGCTCGGGGATCCGCTCCAGCGCCTTGCGGAGCGACTCCTCGGTGCGCTCCATGCCGCAGTACTCCCACATGATCTTGCCGAGTTCACGGTGGTAGGAGTCCGCGGTGCGGTCGCCGTTGTTCGTCAGCAGCTTGTCGATCTTCTGGCGCACCTCGGCCTCGGCCTCGGCCACATCGTCCTCGTCGACCTCACTGTAGGGGCCGTTCGCGAGGTAGTCGCCGATCGTGGTCGGCAGCACGAAGTAGCCGTCGGACAGGCCCTGCATCAGCGCGGACGCGCCGAGACGGTTGGCGCCGTGGTCGGAGAAGTTGGCCTCGCCGATCACGAACAGGCCCGGGATCGTGGACTGCAGGTCGTAGTCCACCCACAGGCCGCCCATCGTGTAGTGGACGGCGGGGTAGATGCGCATCGGCTGGGCGTACGGGTCCTCGCCGGTGATGCGCTCGTACATCTCGAAGAGGTTGCCGTACTTCTTCTCCACCGCATCGCGGCCCAGACGGCGGATCGCGTCGGCGAAGTCGAGGTAGACACCCAGGCCGCCGGGGCCGACACCGCGGCCCTCGTCGCAGACGTTCTTGGCCGCGCGGGAGGCGATGTCACGCGGGACCAGGTTGCCGAACGCCGGGTAGATCCGCTCCAGGTAGTAGTCGCGCTCCTCCTCGGGGATCGCCGAGGCCGGACGGGCGTCGCCCGCCTTCAGCGGCACCCACACGCGGCCGTCGTTGCGCAGCGACTCCGACATCAGGGTCAGCTTCGACTGGTGGTCGCCGCTGACCGGGATGCAGGTCGGGTGGATCTGGGTGTAGCAGGGGTTGGCGAACATCGCGCCGCGCCGGTGTGCCCGCCAGATCGCCGTGGTGTTGCAGCCCTTGGCGTTCGTCGACAGGAAGAACACGTTGCCGTACCCGCCGCTGGCCAGCACCACCGCGTCGGCGACGTGCCGCTCGATCTCGCCGGTGACCATGTCACGGACGATGACGCCGCGTGCCCGGCCGTCGGAGACGATCAGGTCGAGCATCTCGTGACGGGTGTGCATCTTGACGGTGCCGGCCGCGATCTGGCGCTCCAGCGCCTGGTACGCGCCGAGCAGGAGCTGCTGACCCGTCTGGCCTCGGGCGTAGAAGGTACGGGAGACCTGCGCGCCACCGAAGGAGCGGGTGTCGAGCAGACCGCCGTACTCGCGGGCGAACGGCACGCCCTGGGCCACGGCCTGGTCGATGATGTTCACACTGACCTGGGCGAGCCGGTAGACGTTGGACTCGCGGGCGCGGAAGTCACCGCCCTTGACCGTGTCGTAGAAGAGCCGGTAGATCGAGTCGCCGTCGCCGCGGTAGTTCTTGGCCGCGTTGATACCGCCCTGGGCCGCGATGGAGTGCGCGCGGCGGGGCGTGTCCTGGTAGCAGAACGAGGTGACGTTGTAGCCGAGCTCGCCGAGGGTCGCGGCGGCCGAGCCGCCCGCCAGCCCGGTGCCCACGACGATGACGTGGAGCTTGCGCTTGTTGGCCGGGTTGACCAGCTTCGCGGAGAACTTGCGCTTCTCCCAGCGGTCCTCGATCGGGCCGTCGGGGGCCTTGGTGTCACGGATCGGCTCACCTTCGGTGTACCCCGTGCTCATCGCGGTCCTCACCCCTTGTTCTCCGTGCGGAAGACCCGCCGGGTTCGAGCTCTTGCTCACTTGATCACTCCGATCGCGACCGCCACCGGGACCGCGAGGAAGCCGATGACCAGCAGCGCCGACAGGCCCGCGGCGACGGCCTTCAGCGGGCGGTAGCTGCGGCTGCTCGCCAGGCCGAGCGTCTGGAAGGCGCTCCACAGGCCGTGGCGCAGGTGCAGGCCGACCATGACGAGGGCGAGCACGTAGAACAGGGTGACCCACCAGCGCGACGGCGCGAAGCCCTCGACCAGGCGGTCGTAGGGGGTGGCGCCGCCACCGGCCGGGTTGACCGCGCCGAACGTCAGGTCCAGCAGGTGGTAGATCACGAACAGCACGATGATGACGCCGCCGTAGCGCATGGTGTGGACCGCGTAGCCGTTCGCCCTGGACTTGCGCCTGGCCGCGTACTTGACCGGGCGGGCCTTGCTCGCCCGCCGGGCCAGGGAGATCGCCGACCACATGTGCAGGGCGACCGCGACGACCATCACGACCTCGACGACGGTCAGCAGGACCCGGTGCGGGAAGATCGGCTCGCCCATGGTCCGCAGGAAGGCCGCGTAGGAGTTGAACGACTCGGCACCGGCGAAGCTCTTGAGGTTTCCGGCCATGTGGCCGATCAGGAAGAGCACCATCACGGCGCCCGTGATGGCCATCACGGCCTTCTTGCCGTTGGAGGAGCCCAGGAAGCCGCCTTTTCGCCTGGGCTTCGCGGTCTTCGCGGTGTCCGCGGGGGGTTTCACAGACGCGGTGGCGGATCCGCGCTCAATCGTGGCAGTCACCCCTGTGACGCTAGGTAAGGGGATTTATCCAAGTCCAAGTCATCGCGGATGTGGTTTCCATAGCCTGCGGCTATTACCTCTGCGTCCCCGCTGCTTCCGGTGTCGCGTCTCGCCGCGTGGTGCGAGCAATCTCACATTGTCTCTCCCACCACCACCCGCCCCGAATCCGCGGTCGGAGGGTCCGTACGCTAGGGAAACGTGCAGCTCCAGCAACTCGCCTATTTCGTGGCGGTCGCCGAGGCTCGGCACTTCACCCAGGCCGCCGAGCGGATGCGCGTAGCCCAGCCCTCGCTGAGCAAGCAGATCAAGGCCCTGGAGGCCGAGCTCGGCGCGCCGCTGTTCAGTCGTGCCCGGGGAAACGTCACGCTGACCCCCGCGGGCGAGGCGTTGCTACCGCTGGCCCGCCGCATGCTGGCCGACGCCGAGACCGCCAGGAGCGAGGTCGGCGAGCTGGCCGGGCTGCGCCGCGGCCGGGTCCGGCTGGGCGCCACGCCCTCGCTCTGCGCGGGGCTGCTCGCCGACGCACTGGCCAGGTTCCACCACACCTACCCCGGCATCGAGCTGTTCGTGGAGGAGGGCGGCTCCCGCGACCTGGTCCGCACCCTCGCCCGGGGCCAGCTCGACCTGGCGCTGATCATCATGCCGCTGCACAGCGACGACCCCGCCCTCGTCACCGAGGAGGTGCTGCGGGAGAACCTCGTCGTCGCCTCTCCCTCGACCACTCGCGTCCGCAAATCGTACGTGCGCATCGAAGAGTTGCGCCGCCGGCCGATGGTGATGTTCAGGCGCGGATACGACCTGCGGGAGGCCACGCTCAACGCCTGCCGGCAGGCCGGGTTCGAGCCCAGGTTCGCGGTGGAGGGCGGCGAGATGGACGCCGTGCTGCGCTTCGTGGAGGCCGGGCTGGGGGTCGCGCTGGTGCCCTCGATGGTCCTGGACGGCCGTCCGGGACTTTTCGGGACACCCCTGGCTCCTCCCGGGCTGCGCCGCACCATCGCCATCGCGCACCGCAAGGACGTCGAGCCCACCCGCGCGGCCCAGGCCTTCCGCGCGACCCTGCTCCTCTTCCTCGCCGAGGCCGCCCACGAGGGCAGCCTCCCTCAGGGACTGGACCTGATCATCCAGGGTTGACTCCGGTGTGGACACCGCCGGCATCCCGCGCCCGCTCCGCGCCTCCCGGCGGGCGGTGAATCACCTCGCACCGGCATCCCAGTAGCTGAAGTGTCGCACTATTCTACGTAGCGTCGACAGGTTCTCCCGAGCTCACGAAGAGGCGTCAGTGACCGCCCCCGCCAACGAAACGCTCACGCTTCTTCTTATCGAAGATGACGCGGGCGACGCCTTTCTCGTGGAGGAGTTGCTCGGCGAGGCGGACAACCCACCGAAGATCATCTGGGTGCGGAGCCTGGCCGAGAGCAGGGTCCGGCTGACCTCCGACGTGCAGTGCGTGCTCGTCGACCTCTCCCTGCCCGACGCGACCGGCCTGGAGGCACTGGAGCAGGTGCTCTCGATGGCGCCGCATGCCGCCGTGCTCGTGCTGACCGGCCTGAACGACGCCCACGTCGGCGTGGAGGCGGTCGCCGCGGGCGCCCAGGACTTCCTGGTCAAGCAGGACGTGGAGGGTCGCCTGCTGGCGCGGGCGATCCGCTACGCGATGGAGCGCAAGCGCGCCGACCTGGCCCAGCGCAGGCTGGTCGAGGCCGAACTGCTCACCAAGGAGAACTCCCGCCTCGAACGCGGGCTCCTCCCGGTCCCGCTGCTGACCACGGAGGTTCTGGAACACCACTCCCGCTACCTGCCAGGACGCAGGCGCGCCCTGCTCGCCGGTGACTTCTGGGACACCGTGCAGAGCCCCGACGGCGCCGTCCACGTGGTGGTCGGCGACGTGTGCGGGCACGGTCCCGACGAGGCCGCGCTGGGGGTCGCGCTCAGGATCGCCTGGCGGACCCTGGTCCTGGCCGGGCACACCGGCAACGAACTGCTCGGCACGCTGGAGTCGGTGCTCCGCCTGGAACGCAAGTCGGCGGAGATCTTCACCACCCTGTGCATCGCCACCATCGACCCCGCGCTCAGCCACGCGCGGATGCACGTGGTCGGCCACCCGCCACCGCTGCTGATCCGCGACGGCGCGATCGGCGTGGTGCCGGGCACCCCCTCGGGACCGCCACTGGGCATCTTCCAGGACGTGCACTGGTCGGAGATCGACGTCGCGCTCGGCGACGACTGGTCGCTGCTGCTCTACACCGACGGGCTGATCGAGGCCACCGTGGGCGGCGGACCCGACCTGCTCGGCACCGAGGGCCTGCTCAGGCTCGTTCAGGAGCAGGGCGGGATCGAACTCGACCGCCTCATCGAACGCGTCATCGAACTGAACCGCGACGCGCTCAGCGACGACCTGGCGACCGTGCTCATCTCACGGAACGGAAAACGATGACCGAGCGCTCGGATCGCGGCACCAGTCCCAAGCCTCTGCCCGCGCCCACCCCCGCGAAGGGGTTCGGGAGGCTCCCACTGGGGCGCTGGTTCATGTTCGCCGGGGTGGGCATCGCACTGATCTTCATGATCTCGGCCGTCGTCACGATCAGGTCGATCGAGGACGCGCGCCAGGCCAGGGAGACCCTGGTCGACGTCATCGATCCGGCGACGCTGCGCACCCTGGAGATCTCCAACGCGCTGACCTCTCAGGAGAGCTCGGTGCGGGCGTACGGCAGGACCAACGAGGACACCTCCCTGAACGACTACCGGAAGGCGCTCGCCGAGGAGGACAGAGCGATGGCGGCGCTCACCGCGCTGGTCCCCCGGATGCCGGAGCGGCCGGCGGTCAGCGCCGAGGTGGCCCGGCTGAAGGCCGGCGGAGACGCCTGGCGGCGCGACTACGCGGAGCAGGTCATCGCCTCGGTGCCGACGCTGAAGACCGACGCCGCCCGGCAGAACGCCACGGTCAACGCCACCCGGTTCACCGAGATCCGGCAGTCCCTCTCGGATCTGCAGAGCCACCTGAGCCGGCTGCACGGGATCGGCAGCGCTCAGCTCGACCGCGGCTGGCAGGCCCTTTACATCGCGCTCATCGGGGTGGCCGGGGCACTGGTCGCGGCCGCGATCGTCTCGGCCCTCATCGTGCGCCACGCGGTGCTCCGCCCGCTGGCGGAGCTGAACGGGCAGGTGCGCGCGGTCGCCCAGGGGGACTTCGACCACAAGCTCGGGGTCGAGCACCCCGCCGAACTGGCCGAGCTGTCCGGCCACGTCGACGCGATGCGCCGCCGCATCCTCGCCGAGTGGCACCGGGCCTCGGAGACGCAGCGCAAGCTGGAGGACCAGGCGACGGAGCTGAGGCGCTCCAACAGCGAGCTGGAGCAGTTCGCCTACGTGGCCAGTCACGACCTGCAGGAGCCGCTGCGCAAGGTGGCCAGCTTCACCCAGATGCTGGAGCAGCGCTACGGCGACCAGCTCGACGATCGCGCCAAGCAGTACATCGCCTTCGCGGTCGACGGCGCCAAGCGCATGCAGATGCTGATCAACGACCTGCTCGACTTCTCCCGGGTCGGCAGGATGGGCGGCGAGCGCACCGGCATCGACGCCACGGTGCCGCTCAAGGCCGCGCTGAACAACCTCGCCGCGCCGATCGAGGACGGTGGGGCGACGGTGACCTACGACGAGCTGCCCCAGGTGCACGGCAACCGGGTGCAGCTCACCCAGCTCTTCCAGAACCTCATCGGCAACGCGATCAAGTTCCACTCGCAGGATCCGCCGGAGATCCACATCGGGGTGCGGCGCGACGGGGACATGTGGGAGTTCTCCTGCACCGACAACGGCATCGGCATCGACAGTAAATACACTGACCGCATCTTCCTGATCTTCCAGCGCCTGCACGGGCGGGACGTCTACGCGGGTACCGGCATCGGGTTGGCTCTCTGCAAGAAAATCGTCGAGTACCACGGCGGTCGCATCTGGCTGGACACCGAGGACGGCGGACCCGAGAACACCAGCAGAACCGGTACGACCTTCCGCTGGACCCTTCCCTCAGGAGGTATCTGATGAATGATCTGCGCTGGATCGACGTCCTGCTGGTCGAGGACGACCCGGGCGACGTCCTGCTGACCCGGGAGGCGTTCGAGCTCAACAAGGTCCGCAACAAGCTGCACGTGGTCAACGACGGCGAGCAGGCCATGTCCTTCCTCCGCAAGGAGGGCGAGTACGCCGACGTGCCCCGGCCCGACCTGATCCTGCTCGACCTCAACCTGCCCCGCAAGGACGGCCGGGAGGTGCTCCAGGACATAAAGGCCGACGAGAAGCTCCGCGGGATCCCGGTGGTGGTGCTGACCACGTCGGAGTCCGAGGAGGACATCCTGCGCAGCTACAACCTGCACGCCAACGCCTACGTTTCCAAGCCCGTCGACTTCGACCAGTTCATCAGCGTGGTCCGGCGGATCGACGACTTCTTCGTGACCGTCGTCAAGCTGCCCAACTCCGGCCAGCACTACTGACGGCACGCCACGCCCGGCGGCGGGATCTCCCGGTCCGCCGGGTGTCGTCCATCCGGGCGAGATCCCCGCGGGCGGGATTCCCGTGCCCGTTTTCACGCCCCCGAGACCTCTCTGTGATCGTCCACCTCTTGAGACGTCGCAGGCAGGACACCTCCGCGCGCCAACGTGACAGGAATCACACCTGGCTAGTGAAATTACCAGTGACCTCGCTCACCTAACCCCCGGGCTCCGTCGTAACGTATCCCCCACCAACATGCGCGCGCACGTGTGAGCCGGCGCGACCATGGCCCCGCGCGCGGCACAACTGAAACGACCCGGACCCCAAGGCGAGCGGGGTTCGCGGGAGGTGGAGAGGTCTCGATGACCCAGACAACGGCCGAGAGCCCGGCCAGAAGGCAACGTGCGCAGATCAAGGAGCGCACCCTGCGAACCGACCCGTGGTGGCGCTATCCACTGGTCACATTCATCATCTTCACGGCATTCCTCGTCTACGCCACGTGGGCGATCTTCGACGCGAACTACTTCGTGTCCCCATATCACGCGCCGTTCGCGTCGCCCTGTCTCGCGACGAGCTGCCCGGAGGAGGCGCGACTGTTCGGCCTCGCCCCGTTCGGCGACTGGTACGCCCTGCCCCCGGGACTGCTGATCCTCGGCCTCCCCGCGGGGTTCCGCTTCACCTGCTACTACTACCGCAAGGCCTACTACCGGGGGTTCTGGCTCTCGCCCCCGGCGTGCGGGGTGGCCGAGCCGCACAAGAAGTACACTGGTGAGTCGCGCTTCCCTCTGATTCTTCAGAACATTCACCGTTACTTCTTCTACGCGGCGATCGTCATCGGCCTCATCCTGGCGTACGACGCGGTGAAGGCGCTGATCGCCAAGCCGACCGGCCTGGGCACGTGGATCCTGATCGTCAACGCGATCCTCATCAACCTGTACACGCTGTCGTGCCACTCCTGCCGGCACATCACGGCCGGGCGCCTGAACCACTTCTCCAAGCACCCGGTCCGCTACCGGGCCTGGGGCATCGTCTCCAAGCTCAACGCCAAGCACCAGGAGCTCGCACTGATCTCCATGTTCAGCGTGATGGGCGCCGACATCTACGTCCGACTGGTCGCCAAGAACATCATTCCCTTCCCGTTCGCATAAGGATCACCAGTGGAAATCGAGCGTCACGAATACGACGTCGTCGTCATCGGCGCCGGCGGAGCGGGGCTGCGGGCGGCCATCGAGGCCCGCCAGCAGGGCAAGCGTACGGCGATCGTCTGCAAGTCCCTGTTCGGCAAGGCGCACACGGTCATGGCCGAGGGCGGCGCCGCCGCGGCCATGGGCAACGTCAACAGCGACGACAACTGGATGGTGCACTTCCGCGACACCATGCGGGGCGGCAAGTTCCTCAACAACTGGAGGATGGCCGAACTGCACGCCAAGGAGGCGCCCGACCGGGTCTGGGAGCTGGAGGCGTGGGGCGCGCTGTTCGACCGCACCAAGGACGGCAAGATCAGCCAGCGCAACTTCGGCGGGCACGAGTACCCGCGGCTGGCCCACGTCGGCGACCGCACGGGCCTGGAGCTGATCCGCACCCTGCAGCAGCGGGTGGTCGCGCTCCAGCAGGAGGACGAGAAGCTCCACGGTGACGCCGAGGCGTACATCAAGGTCTTCCAGGAATGCACGGTGACCCGCCTGCTCAAGGACGGCGACGCCATCTGTGGCGCCTTCGGCTACTGGCGGGAGAACGGCAAGCTCATCCTGTTCGACGCCCCCGCGATCGTGCTGGCCACCGGCGGCATCGGCAAGTCGTACGTGGTCACGTCCAACTCGTGGGAGTACACCGGCGACGGCCACGCGCTGGCCCTGCTGGCCGGGGCGAACCTGATCAACATGGAGTTCATCCAGTTCCATCCCACCGGGATGGTCTGGCCGCCCTCGGTCCGGGGCATCCTCGTCACCGAGTCCGTCCGCGGCGACGGCGGGGTGCTGAGGAACTCCGAGGGCAAGCGCTTCATGTTCGACTACATCCCCGAGGTGTTCAAGGACAAGTACGCCACCTCCGAGGAGGAGGGCGACCGCTGGTACACCGACCAGGCCAACAACCGCCGCCCTCCGGAGCTGCTCCCCCGCGACGAGGTCGCGCGGGCCATCAACTCCGAGGTGAAGGCGGGACGCGGATCGCCCCAGGGCGGCGTCTACCTCGACGTCTCCACCCGCCTCCCGGCCGCCGAGATCATCAAGCGGCTGCCGTCGATGCACCACCAGTTCAAGGAACTGGCCGACGTCGACATCACCAAGGAGGCCATGCAGGTCGGCCCGACCTGCCACTACATCATGGGCGGCGTCGAGGTCGACGCCGACACCGGCGCGGCGGCCGTACCCGGCCTGTTCGCGGCCGGTGAGGTCTCCGGCGGCATGCACGGCTCCAACCGGCTGGGCGGCAACTCGCTGTCGGACCTGCTGGTGTTCGGCCGCCGCGCGGGCATGGGAGCGGCCTCGTACGTGGACGGCCTGGCCGCCCGGCCGAAGATCTCCGAGGAGGCCGTGGCCAAGGCGAGCGCGGAGGCGCTGGCCCCGCTGGAGCGCTCGGGCGAGAACCCGTACGAGGTCCACCACGAGCTGCAGCGGACGATGAACGAGCTGGTCGGCATCATCCGCAAGTCCGAGGAGGTCTCCGAGGCGCTGGAGGCGGTGGAGAAGCTCAAGGAGCGGGCCCAGAACGTCGGCGCGGCCGGCAGCCGGATCTACAACCCGGGCTGGCACCTCGCCCTCGACCTGCGCAACATGCTCCTGGTCTCGGAGTGCGTGGCGAAGGCGGCGCTGCTGCGCGAGGAGAGCCGCGGCGGCCACACCCGTGACGACTTCCCGGTCATGTCCGCCGAGTGGCGGACCAAGATCCTGCGCTGTGCCCTCACCCCGGACAGCTCAGGCATCACGGTCGAGGAGCAGGTCCAGACCGTGATGCGGGACGACCTCATCACGCTGTTCGACCGCGACGAGCTGAAGAAGTACATCACCGAGGAAGAGCTGGCCGCCTTTGACGCGCTGGCCAAGGAGTAACCATGAGTTACAAGGCGAAGTTCCGCGTCTGGCGGGGCGAGGGCGGCGAGGGCAAGCTTGAGGACTTCACCGTCGAGGTGAACGAGGGCGAGGTCGTTCTCGACATCATCCACAGGCTCCAGGCGACCCAGGCCCCCGACCTCGCCGTCCGCTGGAACTGCAAGGCCGGCAAGTGCGGCTCGTGCTCCATGGAGATCAACGGCAGGCCGAAGCTCGGGTGCATGACCCGGATGTCCACCTTCAGCGAGGAGGAGACGATCACCGTGACGCCCATGCGGACGTTCCCGGTGATCAAGGACCTGGTCACGGACGTCTCGTACAACTACCAGAAGGCCAGGGAGATCCCGTCCTTCACTCCTCCGGCCGATGTGAAGCCGGGCGAGTACCGCATGCAGCAGATCGACGTCGAGCGGTCCCAGGAGTTCCGCAAGTGCATCGAGTGCTTCATGTGCAACAACGTCTGTCACGTCATCCGTGACCACGAGGAGAACAAGCCCGACTTCGCCGGTCCGCGCTTCCTGATGCGGATCGCCGAGCTGGACATGCACCCGTACGACGTGGCCGACCGCAAGGACTCCGCTCAGGAGGAGCACGGCCTGGGCTACTGCAACATCACCAAGTGCTGCACCGAGGTCTGCCCCGAGCACATCAAGATCACTGACAACGCGCTGATTCCCATGAAGGAGCGCGTCGTCGACCGGAAGTACGATCCGCTGGTCTGGCTGGGCAACAAGATCTTCAAGCGTTCCGGCTCGAAGAGCTGACCCCTGCACGGCGGCGCCGCCCACGGGACTCTCCCCGGGCGGCGCCGCCGTGTTTCCCCAGCGTTTCAAGCCCGTGGTTCACTTCCACCGCTGGAGGCTTCTGGTCGTATCTCGGCTGAACCCGGCACTCGGCAGCCTGAACCGGCGGTCGCAGCGAACTGGTCGAAGCGATCGGCGAGCACGCCCCCGACCACGAGCTGACGGGACTCGCCGCCGGCTTCCACGCCGTCGCCCGGCTTCCCGAGGGAGCCGACGAAGCGGAGATCGCCGACGCGGCGGCCCAGCGCTCCGTCGGGCTGCAGGGGCTCGGTCGATACCGATCGCCGAACGGCGAGGGCTCGTGTTCGGCTTCGGAGACGTCAACGAGGACGCGATCAGACACGGGATCGCGGCCATTGGCGACCTACTGCGGCAGGGATGAGACACGTGATAGCGGTGGCCGCCGCTTCCGCGTATCCACACATCAAGTCCGCGCGCAACAGCGTGCTCGAAGGCGAGGACGGTTCCAGAGGCTGGGAACGCCTCCACCACCCGCCGGGCCGGTACGGGTCAGGTGGAGCGGCGGAAGAGACCGCGCTTCTTCTTGCCGGCGTCCTGACCGGGGAGCGGGTAGACCGCCGTCGGGGCCGGCCCCATGGGGGGCTGCTCGCCGGCGTCCGGCCGATTACCGGGGCCACCGTAGGTTCCCGGACCACCGGGGCCGATCGGCGTCGCCGGATCACCGCCGGGGCCACCGGGACCACCGTGAACCGGCGGGCCGCCACTGCCGTGAGCCCCACTGCCGTGAGCCCCGCCGACGGGACCCCCGTGGCCGCCAGGGCCGCCTCGGGAAGGCTCCTGCGGGAACGGCGCCCCGGGGAACTCGGGCTGCCCCTGCGGGAAACGCCCCTCGCGAGGCTCGGGGCCGAGGTTCTCCGGCCGGCCGGGCTGGGTACGCTCGTCCGGCCCACCCTGACCCGGAGCGCCCTGCGACTCGGGTCCGAAGGGCTGGAAATCGCCCTGGGGGCGGCCCGGCAGGTTCCGATCATCCTGCGGTTCCTGGCCGAAGGGCTGGGTGCCGTGGAACGCGGCCGCCGAGCCGTCCTGGCCCACCGGGCCGTAGGGCACCTGCCCCTGGACGGTCTGCCGGCCGTACGGGTCACCGTGGCCGGTGGCCTGCTGCTCGTAGCCGGGCGCGGGCATGTACGCCGTCGTCTGCTCGTAGCCGTAGGGGTACTGCCCGGGGGCGTAACCCTCCGGGTAGACCGGAGAGTACATCTGCATCGGGACGAGGCTGATGATCGGCGCGTAGGCCGTGCCGCCCTGGTAGGGGCCGGGAACGAAACCGGGTCCGGCGGCGTAGCCGGGACCGCCGTGATAGGCCATCGGGTCCATCGAATCGACGCGGGGACCCATTCCCCGGGGACCGGCCCGGCGGATGGCCGCGGCGTGGGCCAGGCGGCGCAGCCTGCCCTCGAAGATCAGCACGGCGAACAGCACCAGCAGCACCAGGATCAACGCCGGGATGCCGAGCTGGCGGCTCAGCGTGGCCCCGTCGAACTCGGCGTTCGCGTTGCGGATCTCGGCCACGGAGGAGCCGGCGTTCTCGTCGAACGTGGCGCTCTCCTGGGGGGTGGGCGTGGCGGAGGGAAGCGTGTCCGACGGGGTGCTGGCCGGGAACTGGACCTCCGCCTCCTCGGACGCCGAAGGGCTGGTCTCGGTCTCCGGCGGAGCGATCGGGGCCGTGGTCTCCTGAGCCGGTGGAGCGACCGGCTCCTGCGGGGGCGGCGGGGCCGTGGTCTTCGGAGGCTTCGTCGTCGGCGGGACGGTCACCGTGGTGGTCACGGTCTTCTGCGGGACCGGGGTCTCCTCCGTGCCGCCCCCGGGATCCTCGGTGACAGTGACCGTGACGATCGGCGTGGGTTCCTCACAGGGCCCCGCCGGATCGACGTCACATCCGGGGATGGACGACGGGTCGGCGACCATCGTCCTGACCGTCGCGCCGGCCACGGAGGAACCGGTGAGCGGTGCCACGGCGACCAGGAAGGCGCCGCTGATCCCCAAAGACATCACAACGGCGGAGACAGCTGCCCTGAGCCGTGCTCGCGTCACCGGTGCCCTCCGCGCAATCAACCATGAACACGTCAAAGAAATACTAGTTGGGCAAAAGTAACAGTAAATCGCCTTTTACAAAACGTGTCGCGAACGACGGCGGCGCTGGATCCTCCGCTGCAGCCAGAGGAGGCCGAGGAGTGCTCCCACCGCTGCTCCCACCGCTGGTAGGCCCCGTACTCCGGTCAGCAGCGGGCTTGACTCGGCGACCGCCTGGACCTGGGTGTTCGGACCGTCGAGATCCTGCGGGAGGGGCGCACCCTGCGGTACGGGGACCTGTGCGGCGGCGGGGAAGGATCCCGCCGGCGGCAACTGGAGCTGGGGCCCGGTTCCGAGACCGGGCCCCGCCATCCCCGCGGAGGCCGGCGGCACCTGCGACGGTATGCCCGGCACCTGCCCCATGGGCAGCGGCGGTACCTGCTGCGGCACCATCGGTGCCTGGCCGCCCGGCGACTGCGCCATGGGCACCTGCTGTCCCGCTCCCGGGAAGCCGGTCCCCGGGAAGCCGGTCCCCGGGTAGCCGGGACCGACCGGCCCGCCCGCTTCCCGTTGCGGCGCACCGGGCCGGCCTGCCTTTCCCTGCCCGCCTGCCCCCGGATGGCCCGGAAGCATCGGCTGCCCCATCCCCTGCGGCTGCGCGCCGAGCTGACCGGGCTGGACGAGCATGCCCTGACCGAGCTGACCGGGCATACCCTGGCCGGGCTGGACGAGCATGCCCTGTCCCGGCTTAGCCGGCCGGCCAGGCATGCCCTGACCGGGCTGGACGAGTTGTCCGGCCGGCCACTGGACAGCCCCCGGGTAACCGGGCCCCATCGGCGCCACCACCGGGCGGCGCGCTCCGGGCTTGCCGATCACCATCTGGCCGCCTGCCGGATAGCCGGGTCCCACGGGCCCGGGCATCGGCCGGCCCGCCCCCTCGCGGCGCGCGCCGGACCGGCAGGCCGCCCGCTGCTTCCCGGACATCTTCCGCCCGGCCGCCCCGCGTCCCGCGTGAGACCCCATGACCGGATGGTTCCTGCCGTTCTGCCGCTGAAGGAGATGTTCCTCAGGTGTTTTCACCGGCTTCGGTACGGCGACGGCCGGGCCATGGCCGGCCACACCGCCACTCGTCTCCGGTGCGGCGCCCGGAATGGCGGCGTCGGCGGGAAGCCGCGTTCCCGGCTGAACCGAGCCCTCAGGAGCCACCGGGGCCGAGGGAGCAGCCGGGGCCGAGGGAGCAGCGGGGGCTGCGGGAGCCACCGAGGTCGAGGGCACGGCCGTGCTCCCGCCCATGCCCGTAGTGGAACTGCCGCCCGTACCCGCCACGACCGATCGCGGTACCTCGGGGCCCGGCGGCCTTTCCAGAACATCAAAAAGGAACGCCAGCGTGCGCTGCTCGACCTTCTCCGCCTCCGACGCGTCGGGGGCGATCTTCGGAACCCAGCCCCGCTCCCCGACTGCCTGGGGAGCGTTGAGGACCAGGTCGACGCCACCGAGCGTCTCCACGCCCGCGTGCGGATCCGCGGGCCAGGCCGAGGTGGCATCTCCCAGATAAATCCTGGAAGGGCCGGAGACCTCCGGAGCACCGGAGACGGGCAGAGTCTGCCTGACCTCCCTCTGGGCGTTGGCCGGCTCCGGGCTCCCCGCGGCGCCCCGGATCTGCCGCGTCACCGCGTCCGGCCCCCCGACAGCGCCCCCGACAGCGCCCCCGATGGTGCCCCGCACCTGCCGGGTCACCACATCCGAGCCCTTGAGCGTGCCCTGACCCTGCTGCACCGTCTCGCCACCGGGTCCGCGCATCCGGGCCATCGCGGTCAGCGTGATGTCCCGGGGACGCTGCGGCGCGGCGAGCAGCACGTCGACGAGCCCGCCGTCGGCGGGCAGGTCACCGACCGAGCAGACCGCCGTCCCTTTGGGGAGCGGTGTCGCGGGCCTGGTCGCCACCGGGCACTCGATGCTTCTGAGGGCATCGGCGGGGGTCGTCACGACCGCCAGCCGCGCGCCGGTGCCCGGCCCTCGCAGGCGGATGCGGAAGCGGATCACCTCGCCGGTGCGGCTCCACCGCGACCACGTACCGGGGGCGGCGGCCAGGTCGAGGGGCGACTCGGCCGGCTCGGCCAGCTGGGCGGCGTACACCCCCGAGGCGCCGCCGAGGATGAGCACCCCCGCTCCGACCGCCGACACGATCCGAGTACCACGCCACCATACGGTCACCGCATATCTCCGTTCCCCGGGTACGGACCCGCGACATCGCCACGTCCAGTAGCAGTTATGTCACGGTGCGGAGTCGATCAATCCTTATTGAACCGACCTTGCCCATCGTTGAGACGACCTTGTACCGCCCGCACGATTGGAAGGTCCGCGGGCAGCCACGCCACGTCGTAGAGCTCGTCCACCTCCAGCCAGCGCAGATCCAGGTGCTCCCTGGTCTCCGGCCTGCCCTCGGCGATCACCGCGAACCAGACCCGCAGGACGTAGCCGCCGGCGAGCGCCCAGTCGCCGCCGACCCGCTCGCCCACCTCGATCAGTACGCCGAGCTCCTCCTGGCACTCCCTGACCAGCGCCGTGTGCTCGTCCTCGCCGGGGTCGACCTTGCCTCCCGGCAGCTCCCAGCCGCCGGCCAGCTCGGGAGGGTCGGCGCGCTGGGCGGCGAGCAGCCTGCCCTGGCCGTCGACGATGGCGGCGCCCACAACGACCTTTTCCGTGACTCCTCCGCTCCCCGGGAAAAGCGGCTGCTCGCTTTCCCCGGCCGAGTTGGGCGATGGTCAAGCCCTGACCGCTTGGAACACAGGAACCGTAACAGGAAGCGATTCACCTGCCGGGTAGGCCAGGCCGTCCCCTTTTCCAAACGTGACGCCCCGATTCTGTCAGCCCTGCTCCCTCAACTTGAGTTGCTCCAGGATCTGGGGGTGTTGCAGCGGCCGGGTGAACCCCACGATCCCGGTGCGTTCCCGGTAGGTGGTGACCTTGATCGGCCCGCAGAGCCGGCATCTCGCCTCGACCATCTTGCCCGGCGACACCACCAGGCCCACATGCCCGGGACGGTCGGGACCGGTGCCGGGACCCGCGTTGAAGAAGACGAGATCACCCGCCTGCTCCTGCCCCGCGGAGACCTTCACGCCGAACGGCCACTGGCCGAACGTGGTCCGCGGGATGGTCAGGCCCACGCTCCGGTAGGCCATGTAGATGATCCCCGAGCAGTCGTAGCCGGCGGGCCCGGTGCCGCCCCAGATGTAGGGCTTGCCGCGCTGGGCCAGCGCGTACTGCAGGATCGCGGCCACCGTGCCTGTCGGCGCCGCCTCCAGCATGGGTTCGTCGCAGCTGTCGTCCGTCTCGGGCGGGGTGGTGACCTCACCGTCCTTGGCGTACTTCTTGGCGATCTCCATGACCTGGTCGACGTACCACCAGGCACGGTTGTAGACGAACAGCGAACGCCGTACGTTCTCCGGCGCGCCGTTCCGCTTCAGCATCTTCGCCGCGCCTAGGATGGCGTCAGCCGGGTTGTACACGTCGGCCCAGCCGTCTCCGTCGCCGTCGGAGGCGTAGCCGTTGAACGTGGACGGGATCTTGATCTTGGCCTTGCCGCCCCAGGTGCTGATGAGAAACTGCATCGGCCCGGCGGCGCCCGCGTAGTTGACGCCGCTGCGCACGCCGGGGAGCGTGGAGCGGCCGTGGTCGGTCTCGCGCTTGCCGACCCCGGCGAGCACGTTCCACTGCACGCCGACCTTCTGCCCGTGCTCGCGATAGAGCTTCAGATACTCCTCGGGGATGTCGGACGTCGCGGTCTCCGACTCGTCGCCCACCGTCTGGACGTTCTTCCCGCAGTCGGGTTGCGCCTGCCCGGTGATGGAGGGGAACGAGGGAAAACCGCTGATCATCATCATCGGCGCCATGATCAGCGTGATCATGCAGAGTCCGGCGACTCCGAGGATCAGCGCGAGGCGGAGGTGTCTGTTCTCCCTCATGAGGTTCCGCCGTTCATCCGGCCGCGCCGGTCTCGGAAGGCTGTTCGTCTCCCTCCTGGCCGGAATCCGCCGGCTGGAGGTCGTGGACACGCCATTCGGCACCGACCTGGATGAGCGTGACGGCGTACTCCGCGGTCCTCTCGTTCACCCCGCTCTTGGCCGTGACGTTCTGGGTGCCGACGACCACGAACACCACCGAGGCGCTGTTGATCTGCCGAATCTCCTTCACCCGTGCCGCGCCGACCGAGACGACCTCGTCGGCCTTGTTCGCCTCGACGGTGCCCGGCGAGGTGACCGTGCGCAGCAGCACCCCGGAGAACTCAGCCGTGGTGTAACCCTTGAGGCGGTCGCCGTAGACCGCCGGGTCCTCGTCGTAGCTGAACGTGCCGTACTCGGCGGTGAAGCGCTGCGCGTAGTCGGCGGCGGCCGCCAGCTCCTGCTTGGTCATCGGCAGGTAGGAGTAGACGTCGAAGGGCGCGTTGCTGGCCGTCGCCTCCGGGCGCGTCGGCTCCGCGACCGGCTCCTGTCCCGATGCCACGGTACGGGTGGCACCCGCGGGCTCTGTCGGGTTCTCCACCCCGCCGCCGCCCTCCGGCCACATGGTCAGGTAGACGCCGACCGCCGCGAGCACCGCGACCAGCACCGCGAAGACGGCTCCCCGCCGGTTGCCTCCCTCGGTCAACGTCAGTCCCTGTCCGGGCTGGACGGGCGGAGCCAGAACGGTGGCGGCTCACCGGCATCACCACCGCGCTCCGCTCGCCTGGTGATCCAGAGCGGTGGCGCCTCGGACGACCTGCCCCCGGCGTCCCGGTTCCGCGAACCGCCGGAGGAACTCCGCGAGCCGCCGAAGATGCTCTCGCCCGACCTCGAACCGCCCGAGCCCTTCGACCCCGAGGAGCCGCGGGAGGAGCCGCCGTTACGCGACCCCGAGCCGGAGCCGCCTCGCGAGGAGCCGCCGAAGATGCTGCCGCCCGACCGGCCGCCGCCACCCGAGGATGGCGCGGCGGGCCTGACCGCCGAGGGGCCGGACGACCTGCCCGCCGAGGACCCCCCGTTGCCCGAGGAGCCGCCTTGCGGCGCCCAGCCTCCCGACGAGCCGCCGAACCAGCCGCCGGAGCCGCGCCCCCCACCAGGTCCCGAGGAACCTCCGGACCGGGTGGGGGGCGCGCCGCCGCCCGTACCGGCACCGGAGAGGTTGAGCGGTGGTGCCGCGCCCGGGCGGGCCGCGGTGACCGGGCGGCCGGTGCCCTTGCGCCGCCCTGCCGCCTGGGAGTCGGTGTCGAGCGGCGCCGGTTGCGCGCCGACCGGGACCCGGGTGCCCGACGGGGTGGCCGGCGTGGCGCCGTCCTCGCCGCGTCCCCTGCCCTGGGCGACCGTGGCGGCGGCCGCCGCGCCGACGGAGGCTCCGCCGGCCATCGCGGCCGCCTGGAGCATCGGCTCCGCCTTGCGCATGCCCCAGCGGCCCACCCTGGCCGCCGCGACCGGCGGCAGCGCGGACGCGGCCCGCTGCAGGGTCGGCGCGGTGGCCGCGTCGCCGAGCATCCTGGTGGTGAGCGTGTGCCCGTCCATGGAGGCGAACAGGTGCTGGAAGGGCCGCCGGTAGAAGAACACGGCGATCGTCAGGATCGCCATGAACATGACCTGCATGCCCCACGGCATCGCGGTGGAGATGATCAGCGCGTAGCCGTACACGAGCACGCCCAGGACGAGGGCCAGCACCGCCTGTCTGAGCAATGTGCCGATCAGCATCTCCACCCAGCGCATGGCGATGATCCGCCCGGATCCCGGATGGACGCCGATCAGCAGGAAGACCGGCGCGAGGATCAGCAGCAGCAGGAACCCGACCTTGAGCACCAGCAGCGAGACCGCCACCAGGAAGATCAGCAGCCCCGCGACCACCGCGGCCATGAAGGCGCCGATCGCGACCCCCAGCCGGTTCGTCCAGTCCTTGCCCTGGAAAAGGGGGAAGATCGGCGTGTTCTGCAGCTTGTCGGCGACCTCTGTCTCGTATCGTGCCTGGTGAAAGCCCGCTTCGGGCGCCTGCTGCGCCTTCATCTCGGCCGCGTCGATCGTCTGGATCTCCAGCAGTTTGGCGCCGAACGCCTTGATGACGGGGGCGTCGGCGTCGGCCGTGCCGAACTGGCCCATCAGCCACGGCTTGCAGACCAGGGTGGACCAGAGCGCGTCGGAGTTCTGCTCGACTCCTGGCACGCCGCTCTGACCGTATCCGCCGCCCTGGACCTGCGGATTGGCCTCGCCCTTGGCCGGCAGGCAGGAGGTGCCGCCCGCGCCGGGCAGTCCGGAGAAGGCGGAGTTGACCACCTCGCCGGTCTTGTCGGTGACGATCTTGCCCAGCCCCGTGAGGTCTCCGGGGCGGCTGAAGAACCAGACGGCCACGGTGACCGCGAGGACCATCCAGATGACGCCCTCGGCGGTGGTGGTGGCACGCTTGCGGATCAGCCCGTACCAGGCCAGCCAGATGGCACCGAGGATCACCAGCGGCCGCAGGTACGGCCAGTACATGGCGTCGGCCAGGCGGACCACGATGTCGTCGACGACGTTCTTGATCGACTCCAGCGGCCCCTCGGTGGCGGCCGCCTGGTAGGTCGTGATGGTCAGCCGGTCCAGCGCCTTGGCCCACAGGAAGACCGTGTTGGCCATCGCGTTGCCCATCACCGCCGCGATGTCGTCACAGCCGAGCTGGTGGGTGTGCCAGAACTGGCCGCTCATGCCGTAGGTCGCGTAGTTGCCCTGAACCGCGGGGACCTCCGCCTGGGCACCCGGCTGCGCGGAGTCGGGGACCGGCGGCTTGATCAGGCCGTCCACACCTCCCGCGACGATGTCGGGGGACAGGTCGGGCGACATGTCGCAGGGAGCGGCTGCGACGGCCGTGGACGCGTCGTCGGGGAACACCATTGGCAACGCGAGGAACGCGGCCAGTGCCACCAGCCCGATGGCGATCCGCCTGCCCAGCCTTCCCCTGCGGGAACCCCTCTTGCGAGAGCCCTTCATGACCGCACCTCCAGCGCCGCAGCCCCCGGCCCACCGACTCTGTCGCCCCCAGGAAGATCATGCACTTTCTCGTCGGGTTTGTCGTGGGTAGGGTTCGTATCCAGCCAGCGCAGCAGCTCATCCGAGATCAGGTCCACCCCGATACGGCCTGCTCGGCCGTCCAGATCCCGGAAGACGCACTCACCGTTACCGAGCGAGCGCAGCACCGCCTTGTGCTCCTCGGACGCCTCGACGCCGAGCAGCGCCATCACGTGCTCCACCTCGACCCGTTCGGTGGAGCGGAACGCGAACACCGAGGAGAGGCAGTTCGTCACCTGCTCGCTCAGCAGGTCACCGGCGTTCTGCGAGACCAGCACCAGCGCCGTGTTGCGGGAGCGGCCCATCCTGCTGACCTCGGGCACCAGCTTGGCGCCCTCGGGAGTGGAGGTGATCGCCCATGCCTCGTCCAGGAAGATCGCCTTGGGGGTCCGCCGGTCCAGGCCGTTCATCAGACCCCGCGCGAACTGCGCGACGAGGTAGAGCAGCGCCACCGACAGCCGCTGCTCGTAGGAGTAGTCGTCGCGGCCGGTGGAGGCGTCGGGCAGCGTCAGACCGCCCAGGGTGAAGACGGTGGTCCAGCCCTCGGTGTCGATCTGGTCGCCGCCCGAGGGATCGAAGCAGAGCCTGGCCAGATGCATGTCGGACATGGAGCGGAGCACCGCGCCCAGGTTCTTGGAGGCGGCGTCGTCCGTCTGCTCCAGGAAGTCGACCACCTTGCCCAGCGACGGGTCCTCGGCGTTGGAGACCGCGGCGACCGCCTGGATCATCGCCGACTCACGCTCCTCCGACATCCGCGGCAGCAGCAGGCGCAGGGTCTCGGTGGCCATCGTCTTCTTGGCCGCGAGGTCGTCGCCGAAGGAGAACGGGTCGAGCAGGCCCGGTGCCGCGGAGCCGAGCGGGATGATCCGCGCCTTCCTGCCCCGCTTCCGCAGCAGCTGGACCAGCGAGTCGGCGTCGCCCTTGGGGTCGATGACCGCGACCGTCACCCCGCGCAGCGCCATCTGGTAGATCATCAACAGCGCCAGCGTGGTCTTGCCACCGCCGGGTTCGCCGGTGATGGCGATGGCCGTGGGCCGGTTGCGCGTCGCCGCCACCAGCGGGTCGAAGTGCACGATGCTGCGCGCCCGGCCCAGGGTCTCCCCTACGTACGGCCCCATCCAGCCCGAGCCGCCCTCGTCCGTCCGGTCGCCCAGGTCGACGGTGGCGGTGGCCATGCCGCCGGCGATGGTGCGCAGCGGCTGCCGCTGCGCGTAGGCGTTGACCCTGACCCGCTCGCCCGGCAGCGTCTCGCAGAACAGCGAGAACTGGTCGCCGGTGGAGTTGACGATGTCGATGCCCATGTCGCGGTAGTGCTCCACGACCGCCTCGACCCGCTGCACGCAGATCTCCTCGGTCGGGGCCGACACGATCAGCCGGTGCCAGCCGTACACGAACGGCAGGCGCTCCTTGGTGATGCCGTGCTCCAGCATCCGGGCCGCGTCGATCTGCTCGGCCAGGGCCAGCGGCGCCTCCGCCCCGGCCTCGCGGATGTGGATGTCCATGTCACGGGCGTGGGCGAGCTGGCGCGCCACGTCCTTGCTCGCCTTGACCGGCGGGATCAGCCGCATCCTCGAACTGATCTCCACCGGGAAGGGCAACTGGTCGGCGAAGTGCATCCAGGGCTCGCCGTCGGGGAAGGGCATCAGGTCGGGGAAACGGGCGAAGGACATGTGCGCCACGTAGGAGTCACCGTGCGGCTGCTCGATCCGGAGCAGCGCCCTGCCGTTGTGGATCTGCCCCTCGACCAGGGACTCGATCTCCCCCTGCCCCCACCGCCGTTTGGGGCTGGCCGAGGCCGGAGGGTCGCCGAGGGAGCCGGTCGTGGCGTGCTGGAACAGCCAGGCGAGCTCGACGGAGCTGGCGTGCCTGGCGTACAGGGCGCTGGCCGACAGCGCCCTGCCCAGCCGCTCCGCCTGCTCGGACCACTTGGCGATCTCCGCCTTGGGGACGTGGTCGTCCTCGATGCCCAGGGCCTTCTCGCTGCGCTGGTAGAAGCCGAAGAGCTGGGAGAGGACCCCGGTGCCCAGTTGCCTGCCGCGCGTGCCGAGCCGCACGCCGAGGTAGACCTCCTTGGTCCAGAAGTCCTTGGCCCAGACGTGCCGGTACATGTCCTCCAGGTAGTCACGCCAGCCGGGGCCCTCGTCGGAGGTGGCGTTCAGCGCCATCGCCCATTCGGCGGCCGGGTAGGTGCGGTGCGCCACCCGCAGGTGCACCTCGGCGTCCGGCATCCGGATGGCGGCCAGCGCGATCGTGATGTTGGTGGCCAGCGCCTCCCG
Source organism: Streptosporangium sp. NPDC002607 (assembly GCF_053592655.1). NCBI lineage: Bacteria > Bacillati > Actinomycetota > Actinomycetes > Streptosporangiales > Streptosporangiaceae > Streptosporangium > Streptosporangium sp. NPDC002607. The sequence continues at coordinate 153,559 of NZ_JBSFWD010000006.1, read as the reverse complement.
CTCCTCGGGAGTGATGAACTCGTAGCTCACGGTGGGAAGCCTGAAATAGGCCCAGACCGACGAGTCGGTCAGCAGGATCCGGTCGTCGAAGTACCGGACGGCGAGGCGGCTGCGCGCTCGGGACGCACGACTCACAGGCCCTCACCCACCGGTCGTACGGCCCTGCCTGCACGGCCTCCGGCCCGCCCGCTCACCCGCACCTCGTCACGCCCGTTCACCACGTCTTCTCGCGCCCGGGGGATCACTGAGCTAGTTCCTCCTCGCTGGGTCGACCCGCCTGCACCGTTCCGAAGCCCGCCACCACGACACCCGCCAGGGCCAGGTACGCCCGGCGGCCCGGCGCCCTCAGGTGGGACGGTTCCACCCGATCGGCCCTGCCGGGAGCCAGCGCGTCCTCCCAGGGGACCCTGACGATCGCCCGGCACCTGCCCCGCGCGACCGCCTCCGCCTGCTCCACGTCCTCCATGCTGCGGCGGCTCACCCCGTTGACGACCATGACCGCCCGGCGACGAAGGTCGGCGCAGCCGTGCCCGTCGAGCCACTCGTAGGTCATGGCCACCGCGTCGGGCCCGTCCTCACTGGCCGGGACGACGAGGACGAGCTGGTCCGCGTAGGGGAGCACCCGCGCGGCCAGGGCCGCCGCCGGGTCCATGACGATCATCTTGTAGTACCGGTCGAGCGTGTCCATCGTCTGGCCGAGCCGCCGGTCGGAGAAGAGCGTGCGGTCGGACAGGCGCTGCTCGGCACCGGCGTCGGTGTCCCCGGCGAGAACCTCCAGCCCCGAGGCACAACGGCTGGTGTAGGCACGCATGCCCAGGTATCCCTGGACGTTGTCGAGGCCGGCGAGCAGGGAGCTCAGGGTCTCGGGCGACTCGCCCTGGATCCGGCTGGACAGGGCGTGCGAGCCGGTGCTGGCGTCGACCGCGAGAATCCGGTCCTCCCGGTAGCGGGCGAGGGTGTGGCCGAGCATGAGCGCGGTCGTGGTCTGCCCGGCACCGCCGGTGCATCCCAGCACCACCACCCGGCGGCTGCCGCTGAACACCGCCCTGGCCCGCGCCTCGTCGATCTCCGAGCCGTCCGTACGGCCGCCCCCGGGCCCGATCACCACCTGGGCCAGCCGCCGCCAGCCGCCCGAGGAGTCCCGGCCGACCACCGACTCCACCCGGCGGACCCTGGCCCCCGCCTCGCCGGCCGAGGAGGTGGGCACCGGCACCACGGGGGCCACCGGATCGGCCTTCGCCGCTCCCGAGGGGACCGCGCGGATCGACATGCCGGCACCTGTCTGGACGCCGGTGTCCCCCGGGATGCCGGGACCCGCCTGCGTCCCGGCGGGCCGCTCGGGCGGCCATGCCTTCGCGGTGTCGGCCGCCCGGCCGATCGGCGTGGGCCGCCCCCTGCGGTGCTGGCGCCGGGCGCTCCTGTCGTCCGGCGAGAGTTCGGCCGCCTCAGCGTCACGGCGTCCTGCCGGCGCCGGTCCGACGAACCTGGGCACGAAGGACGGAACGGTCGGGGCGGAGGGCTTCTCCACGGGGTCGGGCACGACGGCCGGCCTCTCGGCGGGCACCGTACGGCCCTTGGCGGGTGTCTCCCCCCGGGCCGGCTCCGGAGCCGAGGGCGAGGGCGGCGGCACGGCCGGGGCCTCGGGACGCTCCCGGACGGGAGAGCGCGAGGCGGGCACGGAGATCTCCGGAGACGCCTCGGGCTCGGGAGAGGCGGGCTGCGCGGGCGGGGCGGCGGCGCGCTGGGCCTCGGCGGAGGCGGCGAGCCTGCGCAGCCGCCGCAGCGCCTCGGTGCTGATCGGAGCGGCCGGAGCCTCGGGGGTGTCCGGCGTGTCGGGCGTCGCCGGAGTGTCCTCGGCGTCCTCCCGTACGGCAGGACGGTCCTGCTGGGTCTTGGGCCGGCCGGCGGAGCCGTCGGCGGTCGGCCGCGAGGACGGGCCCGGGACCGGCGTATCCGGCAGGGAGGTGACGGTCTCGGCGGGAGCCGGCTCCGGGGGCACGACGGGCAGCGAGGCGCGGGGCACCGCGGACAGGACGGGGACGGCGACCGGGGTCGGCCGGGCGGCCTCGCTCTGGGCGAGGGCCGGGGCGGTGCCCTGACGGAGTGCGCGGGCCTCGCCCCAGGTGACGCGCTCGCGGGCGACCGGGGCGGTGGCGGCGGCCGCCGCCGCGGCGGCCACGGCTGGACGCACCTCGCGCGAGCGTGCGGCGGCGCGCTTGGACTGGGCGTGGCGGGCCTTGCGCGACGCCTTGACCCGGACCGAGGCGGGCTGCGGCGCGGCCCGCCAGACCCGGCCGTTCAGCGCGACCTCGGCGGGCTCGGAGATGGGAGCCATCCGGCACCAGGTACGCGGCTCGCCCATGTAACGCATCTGCGACTGGAGCAGCTCGGTGAGCCGCTTGCTCTCGATCACCGGCCGGGTGGAGAGCCAGGTGACGACACCGGGCGGCACCAGGTAGAGCACGTGCCAGGGGGCCGCGAAGGGCAGGCCGAGCAGGTAGAGCAGGAGCGACCACGGGGCCAGCACTCCCACGAACCCACCGATCCAGACGATCGGGAGCGGCGTCGGCAGCCGTAGGTCGTACAGCTTGTAGAGCCGCTTCTCAATCCTCCAGATATTGGTGTACGTGGGCAGATCCACGTGATCCTCCTCTCCGCCTCTCCTTGTTTGACCGTTTGGAGGCGGTCTCAACCCCCCGAGATGCCCAGTGCGCCCGCGATCGCCTTGGCAGTCACCTCGATGATGTTCGGCACGTAGAAGATCACTCCGATGGCGATCGCCAGGATGATGAACTGAACGAATCTGGTGATCTCACGGGTGAAGAGGAAGAAGAGGGCCACCACCGAGACGATGACGAGGAAGAGCGGTGCGAAGAAACTGCGGAGGAAGTCAGCGAGGCCTTCTGTGTTGACGCCTGCCGGAGGGGCTGTGGGCTGAGCGAACTCCATGGCGCTCAGCAGCATGGTCTTGAGAATCACTTCTTGTCCTCCGTACTCACGATCGCGGCCTCCGGGCGGCGACGGGTCCGCGACGCACTCGCGCGCGAACCCGAACCGGCGGCTCATCGATCAGGGGGGGTCTGCTCACCGTGGACCGGCACCATTCGATCATGCGTTACCTCGCCACAGATCGATACGCACCGCGAATGTCCTTGACGAACCATTTGTCGCCTTGCTTGACCACGGTGAGCAGATAGGCCTGCTCGAGCTTGCCTTCCATCTGGCCGGGATCCGCGGGTTCCGGGTCGGTGGACTGCCTCGCCTTTGACGGCACCCCCCACAGGACCGTCGCGGTCACCTCGCGGGCGGCTCCCCCTCCAAGGGGCACGGCGAGCTCTTTGAGCTGCAGGAAGGTGAACGCGCCGCCGAATCCCTCCAGGGTGATCCCGGCGTCGGCGTAACGCTGCAGCGAGGCGGTGTCGCTCGCCGCGTAGGCCTTGAAGAAGTCTTCCAGCGGGGTGCGCAGTTCCTGCTCCGCGGCGCGGTCACGCTCGGGTGCGGCCTTGGGCGGCAGGTTGGCCGCCTTCGGCGCCGGCAGGATGCCCGGACGCCCCGCGACGACGAACCTCTTCGTGGACCGGTCGTGGTAGACGGGCACCGACAGGAGCTGGCGGCGGTTGTCCGACTGGTAGAGGACGGTGACGACCGCGTTGTCCGCGTCCACGACCTCGATCCCGTACGGCTCCACCGCGCCGGCGCTCATCCGGCCGAAACCGTCCCAGCCGAACTGCGGCTCCGTGCCTTCGGGCAGGTAGGGGGCGAGCCGCGACCTTCTCTCCTCAAGACGGGCCCCGTCGAAGTTCAGGTAGACCTCGGCGAACTGGGTCGCGAAGGCGGACCCCTGGGCGGCGGGGAACCCGTTGTCGGAGGCGGGTGCCGCGCCCGAGGGGGCGTTCTGCTGGGTGAAGCGCTCGAAGGGCGCGCGGACCCCGTTCACCACGATGACGACTATCAGCGCCCAGAGCACGGCGCGGCCGGTCCACACCAGCCAGCGACCGCCTCCACCGGACCAGCGGCCACGCGACGTACCCCGCCCGCGCGCCGGGGCGCGTCCGAGATCGGGGTCGTCGGGGAAGTCCGGGTATGCCGACAGCTCAGGGTCGCCAGCGATCCGGGGATCACGCTGGACCGTCGACCTTCGAGCCATCACGCCTCCGCTCGCGTCAATCCTCGGCCGCACGGTGTCGTATCGCCGCCGATCCCGTTGGCCATGGTGACGCACTTACTCTAGCCGCCCCGCCGATTCTTCCAGGAAAGCCACGCCTATGCTGCAGGCATCGTGATGACTGAGCAAACCCGGTCTGGAACCCCGGCGAGACCGGCGATGCCGCCGATGCCCAATGAAAAGCGCATTACCCCTGGCCAGCGCATGGGTCGATTACTCAAACGCCACGCATTGCTAACTAGACGGTCCCCGGACTGTCGCGACCTGCGCATTTAATACGAAATGCGTCACCCAGTGTCACACCCCCCGGAATAGCCCACCCTCGCGGCCCCTCGCCCGCCTTCGACGCCCTGCCTACCCGACAGAGACGGCGATGCCTGGTCCGATGAGGCCGGCCCGTACGCGCGCCATCGGTTCCGCGGACCGGCTTCGATCAGCGAAGGGACCCGGCCCGCGCGATCTCGTGCTCTTCCGAGGTGGTCACCGAGGCCGTACGCCACAGGGACACCGCCGGCCAGAGAGCCCCCGCCGCGATCAGCGCGCCGTGCGCGATCCTGAGTGCCGGGGTGCCGAAGAACTGCGGGATGAAGAGGGCGAAACCGAGAGCGAGCGGGACCCCGCTCCACCGGGGCAGGGTGCCGGACCGCCAGACGGCGGCGGCGGCCAGGATCGAACCGGCTGCCAGCAGCAGGAGCCCGGCGATGAACATGGCGCCCGAGACCACCCCAAGACGGATCACCTCGGCCAGTTCCAGTAGCCCGGGATCCTGCTCCTGCAGGGCTCGCTGCGCGAGGGCGTTCAGCCCGAAGACCTCGGCTCCGTAGTACGGCAGGGTGAGCCCCACCCCTATCCAGGTCACCACGACCGCGCCCGAGGCGAGCCGGTCCCTCAGCACGGTGCGCAGGCCCAGCAGGCCCAGGGTGAGGAGGATGAAACCGCCCACCGCGAACAGGTGCGCCGCGATCCAGGCGCCGGACGCCATCGCCTCCGCACCGCGCAGCGTCGTCTCGTCGGCGTACGGCCGAACCACCGGATACAGCAGGAAGAGCGCGCCGGCCATCGCGAAGGACAGGGCGCTCAGCCGTGCCCGGCCGGTCAGAGGAGAGAAACTGCCGGTGTTCACGAGGTTCTCCGAATCACAGGTGGGAGAGGCACTCGACCCGATCAGAACGGTGCCCTAATTCGAGAGCAATGCTCTTTTATATGAGCAGCGATGTCAAGAGCAGTGCTCTCTTTTTGGAGTGGAGCTCTTAGATGATCGGCCGGGCGGCCCGAGAGGAAGAGCGGTGGCCGGCGTACGGATCGCCTGCCCGCCGAAGAGCGCCACCTGACTCGTCCCGAGCCCGGAAACCGGAGAGCATCTCGTCGAGTCCGGCGGCGAACGCATCACTCTGGGCGCCGAAGCCCTCCGTGGTCGCCGGGGAGTCATGTGTCGCGCACCCGGCCGTTCGACCGCGACGAGGCCGGTGCGCGACGCGGGAGGGACGGACCTGTTCCCCCGCAATCACGGCACCCGCGCCGGCGAGGTGACGACAGAGGCGGGGTGAAAACACCCCGGGCCAAGGAGACGGGAGGTCTCCTTGGCCCGGGGAACGCGGATCGGTCAGACGTTGAAGCGGAACTCCACCACGTCGCCGTCGCGCATGACGTAGTCCTTGCCCTCGATGCGGGCCTTGCCGGCCTGGCGGGCGGCGGCGATGGAGCCGGTCTCCACCAGCTCGTCGAAGGAGACGATCTCGGCCTTGATGAAGCCGCGCTGGAAGTCGGTGTGGATGACCCCGGCCGCCTCGGGGGCGGTGGCGCCCTTGGAGATCGTCCAGGCCCTGGTCTCCTTGGGGCCGGCGGTCAGGTAGGTCTGCAGGCCCAGGGTCTCGAAACCCACCCTGGCCAGCTGGGCCAGGCCCGACTCCTCCTGGCCGACGGACTGCAGGAGCTCCAGCGCCTCGGAGTCGTCGAGCTCGACGAGCTCGGACTCGATCTTCGCGTCGAGGAAGACGGCCTCGGCCGGTGCGACGAGCGCCGAGAGCCGGGCCCTGAGCTCCTCGTCCACCAGCTCGTCCGCGTCGAGGTTGAAGACGTACAGGAAGGGCTTGGCGGTCAGCAGGTGCAGCTCGCGCAGGTCCTTCGGGTCGATCCCGGCACCGGAGGCTCCGGCGTACAGGGTGGTGCCGCCGTCGAGGAGCTTGAAGGCCGCCTCCGCCGCGTCCAGCGCGGACTTGCGGTCCTTGTTGGTCCGAGACTCCTTCTGGAGGCGGGGAATCGCCTTCTCCAGGGTCTGCAGGTCGGCGAGGATCAGCTCGGTGTTGATCGTCTCGATGTCGCGCCCGGGGGCGACGTCGCCGTCCACGTGGGTCACGTCGGGGTCGTTGAAGACCCGGATGACCTGGCAGATCGCATCGGTGTCGCGGATGTTGGCGAGGAACTGGTTACCCCGCCCCTGTCCCTCCGAGGCGCCGCGGACCAGCCCGGCGATGTCCACGAACTCCACCTTCGCCGGCAGGATCTTCGCGGACCCGAAGATCTCGGCCAGCTTCTCAAGACGTGGGTCGGGAACGCCGACGATGCCCACGTTGGGCTCGATGGTGGCGAACGGGTAGTTCGCCGCCAGGGCGTTGGCGGTCTTCGTCAGCGCGTTGAAAAGCGTTGACTTGCCGACGTTGGGCAATCCGACGATGCCGATGCTCAGGCTCACGTGAGCCGAGTTTACGCGGAATGACCCACTGCTACCTGCCACGGGCAGGTCACAGGGTGGTGGACATCCCGTTCAGGCGCCCGCCGCCGGTGGTTCGACACCGATCGGAGCCGTCCAGGTGACTCTCCCCGGTTCGGCCAGGTTCGGACACGATTCCGCAGCTCCCCGTCCGGCCTCGGGCGCCTTCGGAAGGCGTGTCGGCGCGCCAGGAGTGACCGGGCCTGGAATCATGCCGGGGTGGACGTCATGGCGCTCTCCTTCCAGCTCGCGGTGGGCCTCGCCGCGGGGCTCGCGATCGGCTTCCTGCTGGGCCGGGCGCGCGCCTCCTCGGGAGCCGCCGACGTCATCGCGCGTCTGGCCGACGCCGAGGCCCGCGCGAAGATCGCCGAGGAGAAGGTCGTCTACATCGAGGAGCAGCTCTCCGAGCGGTTCCAGGCCCTGTCGAGCCGGGCGCTCGACGTCAACAACCTGCGGTTCCTGGAGCTGGCCGAGACGAGGCTGGCCGCCAACCGGGCCGAGGCGGCCGGTGAGCTGGAGCAGCGCAAGCAGGCGGTCGAGCACCTGATCGAGCCGTTGAAGGACACCCTGGCCCGCGTCGAGACGCAGCTGCGCGACACGCAGACGGGCCAGCGGGCCGCCCACGCGGAGCTGGCCAAGCACATCGACGTCGTCCGCGAGAGCAACGAGCAGCTCCGCGCCCAGACGAGTTCCCTGGTGCGGGCCCTGCAACGCCCCGAGGCCCGGGGCCGGTGGGGAGAGCTCCAGCTCCGCAGGGTCGCCGAGATCGCCGGGATGCAGCGGTTCTGCGACTTCGACGAGCAGGTGAGCGTCACCACGCCGGACGGCGTGCTACGGCCCGACATGGTGGTACGGCTGGCCGGCGGCAAGAACATCGTGGTCGACTCCAAGGTCTCCCTCGCCGCCTACCTGGAGGCCGCCGAGTCGGCCGACCCCGACCACCAGTCGGCCCGGCTCGACTCCCACTCCCGTCACGTGCGCGAGCACGTGGACCGGCTGGCCTCCAAGACCTACTGGCAGGCGTTCAGCCCGGCACCGGAGTTCATGGTGCTGTTCATCCCCGGCGAGGCGTTCCTCGCCCCGGCGCTGGAGCGCGACCCCGCCCTGCTGGAGTACGCCATGCGGCGGCGGGTCCACATCGCCACCCCCACCACGCTGATCACCATGCTCCGCACCGCGCAGTACGCCTGGCAGCAGGCCGCGCTCAGCGAGAACGCGCGGGCGATCTTCGAGGTCGGCAAGGAGCTGTACGAGCGGCTGAGCAGCATGGGGCGTAACGTCGACGCTCTGGGCCGCTCACTGAACCGGGCCGTGGAGTCGTACAACAGGACTGTCGGCTCGCTGGAGACCCGGGTGCTGGTGAGCGCACGCAAACTAAACGATCTGGGACTGGTCGAGACCGATCTGGACAGGCCGCAGGCGATCGAGGACCTGCCACGCGCGCTGACCTCGCCGGAACTGCTCGCGGAAGAGGAGCCAAGCTCGCCTCTCGTATCCCGCCTGAACGGTAGGTTGGCCAACGACCTGCCCTGAAACTGTTCTCCCACGGCGCCGACGGCCGGACACTGGAGGCGACGGAGTTGACGACGTGGGGGCCGAGGTCATAGGGGGCGAGTGGTGGACGAGCGAGGCGGCGTACAGCCGGCCGGCGGGGTGATCGTATGAGTGAACTTGGCCGGGCCGCCGGCGGCATCCGGCTGACCGTCCGGGGCGCGCTGGCCCTCGTGCTGGCGTCCACGCTGGTGGGCAGCGTGCTGCAGGCGCTGTTCGGGGTGGCGGCGCTGACCGGGGCGGCGTTCGTGGCCGGCTGCGTGGCCGCGGCGGTGCTGGTGAACCGCAGGGACCTGCTGTCGCTGGTGGTCTCTCCGCCCCTGGTCTTCTTCGTGACCACCGTGCTCATCGAGGCGGTCCGTTCCCTGTTCGCGTCCACGCCCATCCAGGCCTTCGGTCTGGGCATGTACACCGCGCTCTCGCAGGGTGCCCCGTGGCTGTTCGGCGGCTCGCTCCTGGTGCTGGTCATCGCCTGGCGCCGCGGTCTGACCCGCTGCGTCCGTGAGCTGCGCGACGAGCTCAGGGTCGGCAAGGCCTCCGTTCCCGCGCCGAGGAGCGGCGACTCCGCCTTCGCCCCCGAGCCCGAGGGGTACTTCGAGCCCAAGGTGTACGGCACACCGCGCGAGGGCTCGTAACCGCCGGGCAGGAGATCTCACGACCGGCCATGGCCGGCCGCAACGGGCCGGGGGCGGCATCATGCCCGTAGCGGCGGCCGAACTCCGCGAACAGCGGTGCGGTCAAACCGTGGCGCGCAGGTCCTTGCGCAGCTCGTGCGGGAGCGCGAAGCGCACGCTCTCCTGGACGGACTCGACCTCTTCGACGTCCTCGAAGCCATGCCCGGCGAGGCGGGCCAGGACTTCGGTGACGAGCTCCTCCGGCACCGAGGCGCCGCTCGTCACGCCGACCGTGGTGACACCGTCGAGCCAGGCGTCCTCGATGAGCGAGGCGTCGTCGACGAGGTAGGAGGCGTCGGCCCCGTGGTCGAGGGCGACCTCGACCAGCCGCTTGGAGTTGGAGGAGTTCTCCGAGCCGACCACGATGACCAGCTCCGCCTGTGCGGCGATCTCCTTGACGGCGACCTGACGGTTCTGGGTGGCGTAGCAGATGTCGTCGCTCGGCGGGTCGATCAGGTTCGGGAAGCGCTCCTTGAGCCGGGAGACCGTCTCGACCGTCTCGTCCACGGAGAGCGTGGTCTGCGACAGCCAGACCAGCCGCTCGGGGTCCTTGACCCGCACGGCGCCGACCGACTCCAGACCGTCGACGAGCTGGATGTGGTCGGGTGCCTCGCCCGCGGTGCCCTCGACCTCCTCGTGACCCTCGTGGCCGATGAGGAGGATGTCGTAGTCCTGGGAGGCGAAGCGCCTGGCCTCGTTGTGCACCTTGGTCACCAGCGGGCAGGTGGCGTCGATCGTCTTGAGGCTGCGCCGGGCGGCCTCCTGGTGGACCGCCGGTGAGACGCCGTGGGCGGAGAAGACCACGATGGCCCCCTCGGGCACCTGCTCGGTCTCCTCGACGAAGATCGCTCCGCGCGCCTCCAGCGTCTTGACCACGTGGGTGTTGTGGACGATCTGCTTACGGACGTAGATCGGGGCACCGTACTGCTCCAGCGCCTTCTCCACGGCCTGCACGGCGCGATCGACCCCCGCGCAGTAACCGCGGGGCTTCGCCACCAGTACGCGTCGGGTCGCGGAGGTCTTGGAAGTCATGCTCTTATGCTACGTGGAGACGCCCGCGAGACAGCCCATACGTCCCACAAGCTCATGCGGCACAGTCTTGCCACACTAGCCTTTCTCGATACAGACCTCCCAGGGAGACGATATGTCAGTCCCCGACATGATCCGCAATGTCACACAGAAGGCAAAAGACCTGCCGCTGCACATGCTGCAGACCGCGCTGAGCGGGGTGGGCCAGGCGCTGCTCCTCGGCGACCGCGTACGGTCCAAGATCAAGGGTACCTCCGGCCAGGGAGAAGAGCCCGACGGGTCCCCCGAGACGCTCGGCGGCCAGCCGGCGGAGACCGCTGAGAAGGCCGCGGAGCAGGTGGAGAAGCCCGCCCGCCGCGCGCCCGTCATCTTCGCACCGCGCCCGGAGAAGACCGCGGACAAGGCGACCGCCGCCGAGAGCAACGGCGCCAGGACCACCCGCGAGCCGGTCATCTTCAGCCCCGCCAAGCCCAAGGCGGCGGAGCCCTCCGCCACCGAGGCCAAGACCGAGGCCGTCGAGACCCCGGCCGCCACCGAGGCGCCGGTCACCGCCCCGGAGCCCAAGGCCGCCGAGCCCAAGCCCGCCGAGGCCCCCATCGCGGAGCCCTCCACCACGGAGGCACAGGCCACCACCGAGGCAGAGGCCGCCAAGACCCCGGCCGTTGTCGAGCCGGAAGTCGCGGAGACCCCCGCCGCCGTCGAACCGGAAGTCGCGGAGACCCCCGCCACCGCGGCGAAGACCGTGGAAACCCCGGCCACCGTCGAGCCGGAGGCCGCCGAAACCCCCGCCGCCGCCGCCGAGCCCGAGGTCGCGGAGACCCCCGCCACCGAAACGAAGGTCGCGGAAACCCTGGTCGCCGAGGCCCCCGCCGCGAAGAAGCCCAGGGCCACCCGGGCCAAGGCCAAGGCCGCCGAGTCCGTGGAGTCCGAGGCCGCCGCCCCCAAGGCCGCCCCGAAGGCCAGGACGACCAGGGCACGCAAGACCGCCAAGGCAGCCGCCCCGGCGACCCCGGTGGCGGAGAGCGGCGCCCCCGTCGAGACGCCCGCGGCGGTGCAGGTCGAGGTCGAGCGGGTCGAGACCGCGAAGCCCGAGAGCACCGACGCCGCAGCGGTCGAGGTGACCGAGACCAGGGTCGCGGCACCCGAGACGGCCGAGCCGCTGCCCGGCTACGCGGAGCTGACCGTCGCGTCGCTGCGGGCGCGGATGCGCGGCAGGACGTCCGAGCAGATCCGGGAGCTGCTCGCCTACGAGCGCGCCACCGCAGGCCGCGAGGCCGTCGTACGGATGTACGAGAACCGCCTGGCCAAGCTGGCGGCCGCGGAATAGTCGCCTCCGGCGCGTAGGCTCCCGGCCATGAGCTCGAACACCACCCCTGAGCAGCCCCTCCCGGTTCGCACGGTGTTGCAGATGGTCGGCGGCTGGATCGGCAAGCTCGGCACCGTCTGGGTCGAGGGACAGATCACCGAGCTGACCGCCCGAGGCGGCACGGTGTTCCTGACGTTGCGTGACCCGGTGGCCAACGTGTCGGCCCGGATCACCTGCCCGCGTGGTGTCTACGAGGCGACCGTCCCCCGGCCGGTCGACGGCGCGAGGATCGTGGCCCACCTGAAGCCCGATTTCTGGGTCAACAAGGGCTCGTTCGCGTTCACCGCGCTGGAGATGCGGCCGGTCGGGGTGGGCGAGCTGCTGGCGCGGCTGGAGCGGTTGCGCCGGTTGCTCGCCTCCGAGGGGCTCTTCGGCGTCGACAGGAAACGGCGGCTGCCGTTCCTGCCGGGCACGGTCGGCCTGATCTGCGGCCGGGACTCGGCCGCCGAGCGCGACGTGCTGGAGAACTCGCGGCGCCGCTGGCCGGCGGTGCGGTTCAAGGTCGAGCCGGTGGCCGTGCAGGGGCCGTACGCGGTCGGTGAGGTCATCGAGGCGCTGCGCAAGTTCGACGCCGACGCCGAGGTCGACGTCATCGTGGTCGCGCGGGGCGGCGGGTCGATGGAGGACCTGCTGCCCTTCTCCGACGAGGCGCTCGTCCGGGCGGTCGCGGCCTGCCGCACGCCCGTGGTCAGCGCGATCGGCCACGAGCAGGACAACCCGCTGCTCGACCTGGTCGCCGACGTGCGCGCGTCCACGCCCACGGACGCGGCGAAGAAGGTGGTGCCGGACGTCGGCGAGCAGATGACGCTGATCCGCCAGCTCAGGGACCGGGGCCGCAGGGTGGTGGGCGGCTGGCTGGACCGCGAGACGGCTTGGCTGTCCGCGGCCCGCTCCCGCCCCTCCCTCGCGGACCCGGTGCGTGAGATCGAGCGCAGGGCCGAGCAGGCCGAGCAGCTCAGGGACCGGGCACGACGTTCCCTCACCGGTTCCCTGGACCGCGCCGCCGATTCGCTGGAGCACCTGCGCGCCCGCCTGGTCTCGCTCTCTCCGGCCGCCACGCTGGAGCGCGGCTACGCGATCGTGCAACGCCCCTCGGGCGATGTCGTACGGCTCGCGAGCGAGGTCTCCCCCGGCGACGAGCTGACCGTGCGCTTCCCCGACGACCGGGTGCGGGTCAGGAGTGATCCCGCCAGGTGAGCGAGGGGTAGCCGTCGTCGACGAACCCCAGCCGCCGGTAGAGCGACTCGGCGTCCGAGGTGGCGTGCAGGTCGACCCTGCGGATCCCGCTGTCGCGGTACCACTCCAGGAGGGCCCCCATGATGGCCCGGCCATGCCCCCTGCGCCGGTGGCGCGGGTCGGTGGTCATGCCCTGGATGTAGCCGTAGCGGCCATCGGGAAGGCTGGGGCCGGGAAAGCGGTCGAAGATGAGGCCGATCCCGCAGGCCGCCAGCCCCTGTTCCGGGGAGTCCACCACGTAGACGGCGGTGTCGAGGCTGCCCAGCCGCTCTTCGAGGCTCTCTGCGTAGGCCTGCTGCCACTCCTCCTCGATGGGAAGGTTGCCGTCCCTTGCCATCCGGTCGGCCAGGATCTCACGGAGGCGCACCAGCTCGGGGATGTCCCTGGTGGTCGCGTCACGAACGTTCACCTGGGCATTCTTTCAGCCGTACTCCCCTGCGAAGCGACCGGGGAGGTGCCTTGTCGATCACGCCGTCGCGGGGAGGCGCCGCGACTCCCGGTACGGCACGGCGTCACCGGGTGGGCGTCACGATCTAAGGTGGGGTGCGTGGCCGATGAGAAGAGACCGTCGTACGAGCAGGCGCGCGAGGAGCTGACCGAGGTGGTCCGCAGCCTTGAGGCGGGCGGACTCACCCTGGAACAGTCGATCGAGCTCTGGGAGCGCGGCGAGATGCTGGCCGCGGTCTGCGAGGAGTGGCTCCAGGGTGCCCGGGTGAAGCTCGCGGCCGCCATGGCCCAGCGGCGGCACTCCGACCCGGCCGGAGAGACGCCCTTCTAGGCCCGCCCTCGGCGACCGGCTGACGCCGGCCGAGTGGTTCCGACGGCATCCAGGCCCCCACGGTCTTCTTCAACGGCGCCCAGCCGACCGATGACCCCGGCGCGGCCGTTCGACGCCGACCGTATGCCTATCTGCAGGTACCGGCGCGAACTCGTGACTCCTCGGTGTCCATGATCGAGAGGAGCCGGGTGAGCCCGTCGTCGATCTGGTCCAGCGGGATGGCACCGTAGCCGATGACCAGGCCCGGACGGGTCGGGCGTACCGCGAAGTCGGACAGGGGCATCAGGCCGATCCCGGCGTCGCGGGCGCGGTGGGCGATGCCGCGGTGGCCGGTCGGCAGGAAGCCGCTGGTGTGCAGCCCGGCGGCGGAGGTCACCAGGTCGAGCGGACCGGCCAGGCGCTGGACGACACGCCGATGACGGGCCTCGTACTCGGTTCGCATCCTGCGGACGTGCCGGGCCAGCAGTCCCTCGTCGATGAAGCCGGCCAGTGCCGCCTGGCCGGGGAGCGAGGTGTGCCAGTCGGTGACGTACTTGGCCGCGCTGAGGGCCGGCAGCAGCGCGGGCGGCGCGACGAGAAAGCCGAGCCGCAGTGTCGGCAGCATGACCTTGGAGAACGAGCCGACGTAGAGCACCCGGCCGGACCTGTCCAGATTCTGCAGCGGCTCGATGGGCCGCCCGCCGTACTTGAACTCGCTGTCGTAGTCGTCCTCGATCACGGCGGCCCCGCGCTCCTCTGCCCAGGCGAGCAGCGCCATCCGGCGAGCCAGCGACATCGGCATGCCCAACGGGAACTGGTGGGAGGGCGTGACGTAGACCGCGCGGGCGTCGGCGGGCAGCGCGTCCACCACCAGGCCCTCACCATCGACGGGGACCGGCGTGACCCGCAGGCCCATCGACTCGAACAGCCGCCTCGGCGGCGGGTAGCCGGGATCCTCGACAACCACCCGGTCACCGGGTTCGAGCAGCACCCGGCCGATCAGGTCGAGCGCCTGCTGCGCACCCGAGGTGACGACGATGGCGCCGGGATCGGCGAGCACGGCGCGGGAGACGCCCACGTGCCTGGCGATGGCCGCGCGCAGCCCGGCGTGGCCGAGCGGGTCGCCGTACATGCCACTGCCCATGGCCGAGCTCCGCAGCTCCCGGGAGACCAGCCGGCGCCACGCCTCGTAGGGGAACATCCGAACGTCGGGCAGGCCGGGACGGAAGTCGTAGCGGGGCCGCCAATCCAGGCCGCGCGGCATGGAGATCCCCTGCCAGACGGCGCGCGGCCGAAGCCGGCTGTGGCCCATCCGGGGACTCGGAGGCGGCAGGGCGTCGGCGCAGACGAAAGTGCCGGCGCCGATCCGGCCTTCGACGAAGCCCTCGGCGGCCAACCGGTCGTAGGCGGCGCTCACGGTGTTCCGCGAGACTACGAGCTCCCGGGCCAGTTCGCGGGTGGCGGGCAACGGCTCACCGTGCCGTAGCCGCCCGTCGAGCACGGCGGTGCGGATCTGCTGGTAGATCTGGCCGGCCAGGTCGGTGCGCCCTTCCAAGCTCACGTGCACGAGGGCAAGTCTAGAGTGGCCCAATCAGTTTGGCCGTTTTTGGCACTGAGGTAGGGCCGCTCCCGCTCCTAGGGTGAGCCGCATGGACATTCTCGAACTCGACCGGCGGGCGAGCGACGCGTTGGGGAAGGTCGTCGCCGCTGTCACTCCTGAGGATCTCAGGCGGCCCACACCGTGCGCCGACTGGACCCTGCACGGGCTGATCCGCCACCAGGTCTGCGAAAATCTCGGCTTCGCCGCCGCCGCGAGCGGCACTCCCCCCGACCGTTCGGTGTGGGACAGCGGCGTGCTCGGTGCGGATCCCCACGAGGACTTCCAGCGGTCCGTCGACCTGGTGACAGAGGCGTTCGCCGCTGAGGGCATGCTCGAACGGCAGGTGGAGGTGCGCGAGTTCGGTGTCTTCCCCGGCGCGTTCGCCGTCTCCATGCACTTCATCGATGGCGTCGTGCACGGCTGGGACGCAGCCCGCGCTCTCGGCCGGCCCGGCGACCTGGCCCCGGATCTGGCGGAGGCCGCGCTGGAGATGGTGCTCCAAATGCCGCTGAGCCGTGGACCGGGGCAGGCGTTCGGCCACCTGGTCGAGGTCCCTGACAGCGCATCGGTCTATCAGCGGCTGGCCGCCCACCTTGGACGTGACCCGCAGTGGACCCCGTGACGAGCTTCGTCGCGCTCGGCGACAGTTTCACCGAGGGGGTCGGCGACCCGCTTCCCGACGGCACGTTCCGCGGGTGGGCGGATCTCGTGGCCGCGGATCTCAGCTCGCCGGGTTTCGGCTACGCGAACCTGGCCGTCCGGGGGCGCAGGTTCGACGATGTCGCCGCAGAGCAGGTAGAGGCGGCGGTCGCGATGAGCCCATCGCTCATCAGCGTCGCCGCGGGCGGCAACGACGCGCTGCGGCGCGGCTTCGACGCGGCCGCGATGCACGACCGCTTCGACCGGGTGGTCGGCCGTCTGCGCGCGTCGGGCGCGGACGTGGTGCTCTTCCGGTTTCCCGACATGAGCGTGCGACTCCCACTGCCCCGGGTGCTGCGGCCCCGCATCATCGCGATGAACGACCTGGTCACGGAGGTGGCCGAGCGGCGCGGGACCTACCTGGTCGACCTGTTCGGCGACCGGGCGTTCGACGGTCACGAGCTGTGGAGCGAGGATCGCCTGCACCTCAACCCGCTGGGCCACCGCCGGGTCGCCGACCATGTCCTGGCCACTCTCGGCCGCGCCGCCGCCCCTCCCCCTGCCGACCTGCCCTGGAGCAGAACGGCGTTGCTCGCCGATCTCCGCTGGGCGGCGACACACCTCACCCCCTGGCTGCGCCGCCGCCTGACGGGCCGCTCCTCGGGCGACGGGATCCTTCCCAAACGCCCCGTCCTGACGGGCGGATTCGAACACGTGCGGGATCGTGCCGGTGAGCAGGGCGACCTTGTAACCGGTCCGGGCCGGCGGACCCCAGCGGGCCTCGGCCCGGCCGGCCGCCTCGGCGAAGGGCTCCCCGGCGAGTAGGACGGTCTCGACCTCTGGCCATCAGGTTCATGCAGGAAGGTGGTGAGTGCCGGCACGGCCATCGCGAGCGCGGCCTGGGCCCGCGGTGGGCCGTAGCCGTCCGCGCCGGCCCGCTCGGTGGAAGCGGCCGGCGCCGCGGTGGCGAACCTCCGAAACCGGTCGTTCACGAGAGTTGTGGATTGCCGGCAGAGCGTTCGCCGGGCTTGTCGTCGGTGTCGCTTCCCATCGGGAGAGTCTGGACGGGAAGGAGGCACGGGCGTTTGATGGACTTGGTCGTGTCTGCTCCGTGCAATGCGTCGGCGATGCT
The DNA here is from genome assembly GCF_053592655.1 of Streptosporangium sp. NPDC002607. Taxonomy (NCBI): domain Bacteria; kingdom Bacillati; phylum Actinomycetota; class Actinomycetes; order Streptosporangiales; family Streptosporangiaceae; genus Streptosporangium; species Streptosporangium sp. NPDC002607. The sequence goes on along the minus strand of NZ_JBSFWD010000006.1, from coordinate 136,700 downwards.
CCCGTCGGCGGAGCATGGCCCTCAGAGCACATCGCAGTCGTCGCTGACCTGGCATCGGACACCCTTGATGTTCCCTGACCGATGTCGAACCGCCCAGCTCGAAGCCGGCCAGATCTGCACCGAAGGGTAGGACCACCTCATGGCGGCCCGAGACCATGAACTTCTGCAAGCTGCCAAACACATCGCCGCCGCGCTGGGCTTTGCCCCCGATGAGGTCATGCGGCACGTCGTGGAACTGGGCCGCGGCGACCGCGCCGACTGGTCCAGCAGCGAACTCCTGCTGCTCGCTCTCGCTCAGCTGGCGACCGAGCGGCCGACCTCTCCTGGAGCGACTGGGCGCACTGAGACGATCGAGAACGTCGAGGCACCAAGCCTCGGCGTCATCCCGAGCAGGTCCGTCTCGACCGAGGAGGGAAACATCAAGAACTCGACAAGGCGCCGCGCAGCCGAGTCATCGAGCACGGTATGAACGCAGACGGCACGTGGCCGGTCACGGCGGCGATCCCCGGCGCCTGGGCCGCCCGCTGATCACTTCGGAACCACTCGGCTAGGAGTCGTTCCTCGGCTGCTGCTTGAGGGAGCCCGCCAGGGCGGACAGTTCGTCCCAGGGGGCGGTGCCGGTGACGACGATCGTGACGTCGGGCAGGAACCGTACGAGGGAGCGCTGGTTCTTGTCCTCGCGGACCCGCTGCTCCCAGGTCACGCCGTCGATCTGGACGGTCCCGGTGACCGTGGAGGTGTTGGAGAGCCTGTTGGCGAACTCGGCCGCGGGCTTCTCGTCGCTCTGGGCGAGCATCGCGTGGAAGCGCTTGGCGGTGGCGAAGCCGAGCTTCCAGGTGGTGGCGCCGTTCTCCCGGGTGCTCCGGGAGCTGTTCGGGACCCATCCGGCGGCGACGGGCTCGGGGGCCCACATCTGGAAGGGCGCCGTACGGCGCAGGTCGGCCAGCGCGATCGAGTAGTCGACCCTGGGGATGTGCTCGGTCCTGCTCTGCGGTGTGACCAGCAGGAACAGACCGACGGCGGCCAGGCAGACCGCCATCGCGACCACATAGCCGTAGAAGCCCTGAGTGAACCTTCGCACGACTGTCGACACTATCTGTTCAGGGAGGTGGTCCGCCCTCAGGGGCGGCGGATCTGGGCGATGATGGCCAGCACGTCCTCGACGAGCGCCCGTGAGGCGTCCTCGTCGTCGGACAGGGCGACCTCGGAGACCGCGGCGGCGAGCGCCCCGGTGAGGACCACGACCAGCGCTCCCTCGTCCCCCTCGAACAGGGCGGCGTTGCGCTTGGCCCATTGCCGGAGCCGGTCGCGCACGATGACCTCGAACCCCGGCGGCCCGTCACCACGCAGGAACAGCGCGGAGATCTCCCGCTCGGCCAGGCAACCCTCCAGGTAGGCGCGGGCCCCGGCGATGAACAGCCGCATCGGATCGCTCTCGCCGGCCGCCCTGGCCTCACCGACCGCCTGCTTGGTCCGCTGGGTCTGCCGGGCCTGGAACTCGTCGAAGAGCGTGAGGTAGAGGTCGGCCTTGCCGGAAAAATGATGGTAAAGACTTCCGACACTCGCTCCCGCACGGGCGACCACGTCGGTGACCCCGGCCTCGGCGAATCCGCTTGTGACGAAAATCTCCCTGGCGGCGGACAGCAACGCGGCGCGCGTGGCGGCACCCCGCTCGGAGGTCCGCGCGCCCACGCCTTTCACCAGCCGTTCTGCGTCGCTGCTCATGGTGGGCACATTATCCTCCGCCGACCGGTCAGAGGGGCGCCAACTACGATCGTTGCATTAACCACGAGAGGGGTTTCCCACCATGTCCGATCAGACGTCCGTTCCTGCCGCCCTCGCCACGGGCGAGCACGCCCCTGATCGCAACCTCGCCCTGGAGTTGGTCCGCGTCACGGAGGCGGCCGCGATGGCCGCGGCCCGCTGGGTCGGGCGGGGTGACAAGAACGGCGCCGACGGCGCCGCGGTGAACGCGATGCGCCAGTTGATCAACACGGTGTCGATGCGCGGCGTGGTGGTGATCGGCGAGGGTGAGAAGGACAACGCGCCGATGCTCTACAACGGCGAGCAGGTGGGTGACGGCAGCGGCGCGGCGTGCGACGTGGCCGTCGACCCGATCGACGGCACCCGGCTCACCGCGCTCGGCATGCCCAACGGGATCTCGGTGATCGCGGTCAGCGAGCGCGGCTCGATGTACGACCCGTCCGCCGTCTTCTACATGGACAAGCTGGTCACCGGCCCCGAGGCCGCCTCGTCCGTGGACATCAACGCGCCGGTGGCCGACAACATCGCCGCGGTGGCCCGCGCCAAGGGCGGCGAGCCCTCGGACGTGACCGTGGTCATCCTCGACCGGCCCCGCCACGAAAAGATCATCCGGGAGATCCGGGAGACCGGCGCCCGGATCAGGCTCATCACCGACGGCGACGTGGCCGGTGCGATCATGGCGGCCCGGGTGGGCACCGGTGTCGACCTGATGCTCGGCATCGGCGGCACGCCGGAGGGCATCATCGCCGCGTGCGCGCTCAAGTGCCTGGGCGGCGTCATCCAGGGCAGGCTCTGGCCGCAGGACGACGCCGAGCGCCGCCGGGCGCTGGACGCGGGCCTCGACCTCGACGCCACGCTGAGCACCGACGACCTGGTCAGGTCCGACGACGTGTTCTTCGCCGCCACCGGGATCACCGACGGTGAGCTGATGCAGGGCGTCCGCTACCGCGCGGGGCGAGCCGTCACCAACTCCCTGGTCATGCGCGGCCGTTCCGGGACGATCCGGAAGATCGAGAGCGAGCACCAGCTCTGGAAGCTGCGGGCGTACAGCGCGATCAACTTCGACAGCGCCAGCTGAGGGCGGTGGTCAGCGACGGAACCAGGGGCGGCGAGGGCGCTTGGGGGACTTGGCCACGATGTTCCCGAGCGTGACGACGCCGGTGATCTCGATGACCGGGCCGTCGGGCGAGGCCGGGGGGACCTGGTTCTTCTTGCCCCCCATGAAGGACGAGGCGGGCATCTCGATCCGCACGCCCTCGGGGACGATCAGGGTGAGGGTGCCGCCCACCACGGTGACCTGCAGGGTCACCCGGCTGGACTGGAGCAGCGCCTCGCACAGGTCGAGCTTGACGTTGGCGCAGATCGCGGTGGCGGAGAAGCTGGTCGGCACGACCCAGCGGCCGCTGCGCTCCTGGGAGCCGAACAGGGCCGTCACCGGGCCGACGTCGGTGCGGAGCGGCTGTGCCTCGGGCGGGAGCAGGTCGGCGGTGAGTGCGGAGAGCTCTCCCAGCGTGCGGGCACGGTAGAGCGCCTCGGCGCGCTCGTCGTACTCGTCGTGGCCGAGACGTCCGTCGGCGAGCGCGTCGCCCAGTACGGCGGCCACCCTCTCTCGATCGGCATCTCCGGCTCTCAGGTCGGCGGGAGCAGGTTCACGGTTGTGACGGCGGTTCGCGGGCGGGCGGGGACTCTCCACCCCCCGACCCTAATCCCTGCGGGGCCGCCCTGAGCGCCCCCGGCCTGCGCGGCCCCCGGAGCATCTTCGGCGAACCGGTGGAGCCATGCCTCGTCGCGGACCTCGGCCAGAAAACCCGCTTTACCTACCGGTTAAATTGCTAAATATCGTTTTCGTGATCTACATTGGGCGGGCCAGAGCCGGAGCCCCCGGCGGGCCGCCTCGCCACGTCACCCGTTTGGTCACTCCAGGCACTCGACTGCCCGACGTTCAGGAGCGCTATGAGATCACCCCGGAACGGCGACGAAGAGCTCGACAGACTGCTGGAGCGGTTCCACGACGAGGTCACCGGGCTTGAGGAGCTTCAAAAAGGCGTCTCCGAGGTCCGCGGCCGAGGCGAGGCGGCGCAAGGACGCGTCACCGCCGAGACATCGCTGACGGGCGCACTCGCCAGCCTCACGATCGACCCCCGTGCCATGCGACTGAGCTCCGGCGAGCTGGCGGAGGCCGTCCTCCAGGCGGCCGGCGAGGCGGCCCGCGACGCCGGGAACCAGATGAGACGACTGGTGGACCCATTCGTCACCGGCACCCCGCTCGAAACCGTCCTGCCGCCTCAGGACAGGCGATGAGCGTGGTACGGCCCTCTCCCCACGTGACGGCCGCGAGCCCCCCGGTTGTCCTTCGTTGAACATCAATCCCGGACGCGCCTCGATATACGGCACCGGAGTGCTGGGCGTCGCGGGCTTCGTCTTCACGATGCTCGCGGTCGAATATCCGGACGGTGACCCGGCCGGCGCTCGCCAGGCCCGCGATGTGTGGGCACGGCTCGCCGACCGGTTCGAGAAGAGCCCGGACAACACCTACCCGTTCGCCGAGGCGATGTGGAAGCGGAACGGAGGCGAGGGCGTGGAGGCGTTCAAACAGGCCGTCGTCTCCGGCCTCTACACACACCCCCAGACGGCGAGCTTCCCCGGCCGGCTCGCCCTCGCCTGCAGGCAGAACAGCGAGGCGTGCGACGAGTACGCCGAACTCATCGAGACGGCGCAGCACGCGTACTACACGGCGGCCCTGGCCAATCTCGCCGGCTTCGTCTTCCTCACCACCTTTCCCTGGCAGGCCGGAGCGGCCTATCAGTTAACACAGTTCCTCATCCGGCGGGCACAGGCGAAACTCCTCGCCAAGCTGCTCGAACACGCCATCGCGAAGATCGTGCTGACCAAACTCACGGAGTACACGATCGGCAGTACGTTCTTCGCGGTGGGGGACGTCGCCGTGGTGGCCGGTGTCCGCGCCCTGCGGGGCGAGGACCCGGGTTCGCTCGGCGACAACGCGAAACAGGCGTTGAAGGAATTCGCCGCCTCGGTCGTCTTCTACGGCGTGTTCGACGCGGCCAGGCCGGGCGTTCAGGCGATCAGCAAAAACGCCGATGTGCAGGCGTTCCTGTCCAGGATGGCCGGAGGCTCGATCGGCTACGGCCCCACCTACGACCTCCTGAACGGGCAGAGCGGCATGGAGCTCGTCCCCACCTTGAAGGAGACCTTGGGCAGGACCCTGCTCTATTTCACGATGGCTCACAAACCAGCGGGCTGACCTCGCGGAAAGTGACACCGGATGTCCGTACCGGACCCGCGGGAACCCACGGCGCCCATCGGCGGCTCCCGCCCGCCCCTGAAGATCTCCTCAGACCACCTCAGGTCCGTCGCGAACGCCTTCGACACCGAGAAAGAGGAGCTCGCCGACATCGTCAGGCAGGCGGCCGCGGAGCTGAACGACATCGGAGACTTCTGGGGCGGCGGCCCCGAGGGGAGGAAGTTCTTCAAGGGACAGGGCGGCGGCACGGGGTACGAGGCCGTCTCCAGCCAGGTCATGAGGGGGACGGACGCGCTGCTGCAAGCCCACGAGGACATCCCCGCACTCATCCGCCTCATGAACGACACGGTCAAGACCGCCGACTGGGCCGGCGTCACCGCGATCCTTTCCGCCCTCCCCGCTCCCGATGTGAGCCGCCCGGTATGGGGGGAGCCGAACGACGCCGACGACCGGTGATGACGCGAGACGAACGCGACATCCACGGTGGGTGTCGGGACGACGGCGCGGGACTGCGGAGCCCGAGCGCCGCGGGGCATTGACCGCCGGGGGCGGCACACCTAACCTGACGAGAACTTGAACCCCCCTCATGTTCTCCGGAGGTCGTCGTGCCCCTCCCGCGTGACAGACAGGCGCGCGTGGCGACCTGGGCGGCCTTCTTCGTCCAGGGCCTCTGCTTCGCCACCCTGCTCACCCATGTGATCGACCTCCAGCACAAGTTCGGGCTCAGCGACGGCGACCTCACCCTGGTCCTGCTGCTCGTGCCGGTGATCGCCGGTGCCGGCAGCGCGATCGCGGGCCCGCTGGCGAGCCGGTACGGCAGTGCCCCGATCCTGCGCGTCTCCCAGGTCGGCGTCTGCGTCATCGTGGCGCTGTCCGGCTGGAACGGGCAGCTCGCCGGGCTGTACGCGCTCAGCGCCGCGTTCGGCCTGTTCGTCGGCGCGGTGGACGCGGCGATGAACATGCAGGCGGTCGCGGTGGAGCGCCGGTACGGCATGAGCGTGCTGACCGGCTTCCACGCCGTGTGGAGTGTCGGCTCGATGCTGGGCGCCGGATTCAACTCCGCCTTCAGCGCGCTCGGCGTCGAGCTGGGCTGGTCCTTCTCCGTCCCGGTGCTGATCGGCGCGGTGATCTCCGTGGTCATGCTCCCCCGCCTCTACGGGCGGGACGCCGAAAAGGCCGGTGAGCAGGCCGCTCAGGTGGCGGCCGGGGTGCCGTGGCGGCCGATCATCCCGCTCTGCCTGGCGATGGCGTTCCTGTACGTCGGGGACGCGGCGGTCTCCAACTACGGCACGATCTACATGGAGAAGGCGCTGGCGGCGAGCGGCTGGCTGGTTCCGTTCGCCTACCTCGTCTACCAGGCGACCATGCTCCTGGCGCGGGTCCCCGGTGACCTCGCGGTACGCAGGTACGGACCCGCGCCGGTCGTCCGCGCGGGCGCGGTGATCGCGGCCGTGGGCACGCTGGGCGTCGTCGTCGCACCCGGCGTCGTGGTGGCCGTCGTGTCGTTCGGCCTGATCGGCATCGGCCTGTCCGTCATCGCCCCGCAGTCGTTCTCGGCCGCCGGGCGCCTCGGCGCCGGGGCGGAGACCGCGATCGCGCGGGTCAACATGTTCAACTACGTCGGCTTCCTCGTCGGCGCCGCCGTGGTCGGCACCCTCAACGACACGGTGAACGTCCGCGTGGCGTTTCTACCCGCCGTGGTCCTGGTGGCCCTGATCGTGTTCCTAGCCAGGGGTTTCCAGCCGGAACCGGAACTCGCCGCGCGCCCCTAGGGCACTGGCGAGGGCGCGGACCGCCTGGTCCGCGCGGTGTCCGGGCAGGCGGGCGAAGCCCATCAACAGCGCGGGCGGACCGGGGGCGTACCGCATCGGTCCCACCGGCTCGACCGCCAGCCCGCACTCCTCGGCCCTGTCCACCACCGATGCCTCGTCCCAGCCGTACGGCAGCTCGGCGAGCAGGTTGAGCCCGGCGGAGACGCCCCGCACGGTGAACTCGGGAAGGTGCTCGCCGAGGGCCAGCACCAGGGCGTCGCGGCGGGCGCGGTACTGCCGGCGCATCCTCCTCAGGTGCCGGTCGTAGTCGCCGGTGGCCACGAAGTCGGCCAGGACGTACTGCTCCAGGACGGGCGACCCCATGTCCAGCTCACCACGGGCCAGCCGCAGCGACTCGGCGATCCGGGGCGGAGCGACCGCCCAGCCCAGGCGAAGCCCGGGGGCCAGCGACTTGCTGACGCTCCCGACCAGGACCACCCGGTCGGCGGCCAGCCCCTGCAGGCAGCCCACCGGGTCGCGGTCGAAGCGGAACTCCGCGTCGTAGTCGTCCTCCAGGATCATCGCGCCGGTCGCGACGGCCCACTCGATCAGCTCGGCGCGGCGGCGGGGCGAGAGCACGACCCCCGTCGGGTACTGGTGCGCGGGAGTGAGCAGCACCGCCCGCGCCCCGGTCTCGGCCAGTGCCCCGACATCGATGCCCTCGTCGTCCACGGGGACGGCGACCAGGTCGGCTCCCGCCGCGCGGAGCAGCGGGAGCTGGCGCACCCCGGCCGGATCCTCGACCGCCAGCAGGATCCGGCCCGGGGAGGGCACCGGGTACTCGACCCGCTGGACGAACCAGTCGAGGTCGTGCCGCGCCCGGACCCGGGGAAGCCTCCCCGCGAGCGCCTGGACCGTGAGGCTCAGCCCCTGAGCCACCCCGCCCACGATCACCAGGTTGTCCGGGACCACATCGGCCGCCCGGACCCTCCCGAGGTAGGCGGCCAGTTCCTCGCGGAGCGCGGGGACACCGCCGGGGTCGCCGTAGTCCAGGGCCTCGACGGGCAGCGTGGCGAGCGTACGCCTCATCGAGGCCAGCCACCGCTCCCTGGGGAACGCCCCCAGGTCGGGCGCGGTGGAGCGGCGCCCGTGATACGGCTCGCGGCCCTCCGCAGGACTCGTCGGCCCGGGATCGGCGAGCGAGGGCGCGCTGTCCGGCGGCTGGGAAAGGCCACCGGAAAGACCACCGGGAAGGGCCGCTGGGCGGCCGGCGGCCGGGGCCACCGTGGTGCCCACCCCGGTCCTGGAGATCAGGAAGCCCTCGGCGACGAGTTGCTCGTACGCCTCGACCACCACCCCCCGGGAGAGCCCGAGGTCCCTGGCCAGCTCACGGCTGGCGGGCAGCCGGACCCCGGCCGCCAGGCGTCCACGCCGCACCGCCTCGCGGAGCTCGCGGGCGATCTGGGCGGCGACGCCGCCCGCCGCACGGTCGACGACGAGATGCAGATCGGCCAATTGGTCCTCTGTTTCGATGCTTCATTGGACCCGACAGGGGAGCCATTGGCTTCCTAGCATTCCGCACATGAACGTGGATGTCAGCACCGCCTCCCGGCCGGAGTTACGCGGCCTGAGCGAGGCCGCGGGAGCGATGTTCCTGGTGGGAACCCTCGCGGGGGTCTCCGGGGTGATCGGGGACTATCCGGTCTACGGCGGCCAGGCCATGCGCTACCTGCTGGCGGCCGCGGTCCTTCTCGCGGTCACCTGGATGGCGGGGCTGCGGTTCGTGCGGCTCACGCCTCGTGAGACGGCACTGCTGGCGGCACTCTCCCTGACGGGGCTGGTGATCTTCAATGTGTGCGTGATCGAGGCCACCCGGCACGGCGGCCCGGCCCTGGTCGGCACCGTCCTCGGCACCGTGCCGCTGGCACTGGCCCTGCTCGGCGGGCGCCCCTCACCCCGGCTCCTGCTGGCGGCGGCGGTCGTCGTCACCGGAGCGACGGTGGCCACCGGGCTGGGCAGCGGTGACCTGGCCGGACTGCTCTGGTCGCTGGGCGCGCTGGGCTGCGAGATCTGCTTCTCCATGCTGGCCATCCCGCTGCTGCCGAAGCTGGGCGCCGTGCGCGTCTCGGCCTATTCGGCGGCGCTGGCCGTGCCACTGCTGGTCATCGCGGGCCTGCTCGCGGACGGCACCGCGATGATCCGGGTGCCGACCGCACCCGAGATCGCGGGCCTCGGCTACCAGTCGCTGATCGTGACCACCGTGGCGTTCCTCCTCTGGTACGACGCCCTGCCCCGGCTCGGCCCGGGGACCGCGGGACTGTTCGCCGGGCTGATCCCGGTCGGCGCCATCGTCACCGGCGCGATCCTCGGCCTCGGTGCGCCCTCGGTGCCCGACCTGCTCGGCGCGGCGCTCGTGGTCACCGGCATCGTCATCGGCCTCAGAGCGGGTGCACCCGCTGCCGGGGCAGGTTCACCGCCTGCGAGGACGCGTCGTCCTGCGGGGGCAGGCTGATCCGCTCGGTGAGCTTGTCGGCCCGTTGCAGGGGCACCGCCCCCTGGTGCGGGGGCAGGATCGCCTGTCCGGACTCGGCGCTGATCCGCTGCCTGGGGACGGTCCGCTGAGAGTCCGGCCAGCTCACCGGCCACTGGGGAGTCCGCCCGTTGCCCTCCTTGATGCTCGTCAGCGTGATGGCTATCAGTGATATGGCGAGACCGGCCACCACGAAGACGGCCACGAGGATCAGCAGGATGATGTCACCGGTCATGATGGTGTTTCCGATGTCCATGATGCCTCCCAACCTCCACCGGACGCTCGGCCCGGCCCCTTTCCAGCTTCTCTCGTTTCTTCGGACATGTGTGGACAAAAGACGCATATGCCATTAATGCTTGTCCCAAATATGTAGTTTTCATACGATCTGACCCCTGGCGCTCGGATGGAGCAGGGGAGAGTCGCCTCCCGCCCGACCGCGAAGGTCGGGCACGATCGCGAGGGCCGTACCCTCTAGGAAAACGGCGCCCGCACGGAGGACCTACGACGATGCCCGAGTTCGACTACACCGACCTGCTTCCCATGGGACCGGACGAGACGGAGTACCGCCTGATCACCACCGAGGGGGTGCGGGTCGTCGAGGCCGCGGGGCGCAGGTTCCTGGAGGTCGAACCCGAGGCACTGCGACTGCTCACCGAGACCGCCGTCCACGACATCTCCCACTATCTGCGGTCGTCCCACCTGGCCCAGCTCCGCAAGATCATCGAGGACCCCGAGTCGAGCGGGAACGACCGCTTCGTCGCCCTCGACCTGCTGAAGAACGCCTCGATCTCGGCGGGCGGCGTGCTTCCGATGTGCCAGGACACCGGCACCGCGATCGTGATGGGCAAGCGCGGCCGCCACGTGCTCACCGACGGCGCCGACGCCGAGCACATCTCCCGCGGCGTCTACGACGCCTACACCCGGCTGAACCTGCGCTACTCCCAGATGGCCCCCATCACCATGTGGGAGGAGAAGAACACCGGCTCCAACCTCCCCGCGCAGATCGAGCTCTACGCCGAGGACCCGCTCGGCCACCCCGACGAGTACAAGCTGCTGTTCATGGCCAAGGGCGGCGGCAGCGCCAACAAGTCGTTCCTGTACCAGGAGACGAAGGCCGTGCTCAACGAGAAGCGGATGCTCCAGTTCCTGGAGGAGAAGATCCGCTCCCTCGGCACCGCCGCCTGCCCGCCGTACCACCTGGCGATCGTCGTCGGCGGCACGTCCGCCGAGTTCGCCCTGAAGACCGCCAAGTACGCCAGCGCCCGCTACCTGGACTCCATCCCCACCGAAGGCTCCCCCGCAGGTCACGGCTTCCGGGACACCGACCTGGAGGCCAAGGTCTTCGAGCTCACCCAGAAGCTCGGCATCGGCGCGCAGTTCGGCGGCAAGTACTTCTGCCACGACGTCCGCGTCATCCGCCTCCCCCGGCACGGCGCCTCCTGCCCCGTCGCCATCGCGGTCTCCTGCAGCGCCGACCGCCAGGCCCTGGCGAAGATCACCCCCGAGGGGGTCTTCCTGGAGCGGCTGGAGACCGACCCGGCCAGGTTCCTGCCCGAGACCACGGACGAGCATCTGTCGGACGACGTGGTGAAGATCGACCTCAACCGCCCGATGCAGGAGATCCTCACCGAGCTGACCAGGTACCCGGTCAAGACCCGTCTGTCGCTGACCGGACCGCTCGTGGTGGCCCGCGACATCGCGCACGCCAAGATCGGCGAGCTCCTGGACGCGGGCGGCGAGATGCCGCAGTACCTCAAGGACCACGCGGTCTACTACGCCGGCCCCGCCAAGACCCCCGAGGGCTACGCCTCCGGCTCCTTCGGCCCGACCACCGCGGGCCGGATGGACTCCTACGTCGAACGCTTCCAGGCCGCCGGCGGCTCCAAGATCATGCTTGCCAAGGGCAACCGCTCCAAGCAGGTCACCGACGCCTGCAAAACCCACGGCGGCTTCTACCTCGGCTCCATCGGCGGCCCCGCCGCCCGCCTCGCCCAGGACTGCATCAAGAAGGTGGAGGTCCTGGAATATCCCGAGCTGGGCATGGAGGCCGTCTGGAAGATCGAGGTCGAGGACTTCCCCGCCTTCATCGTGGTCGACGACAAGGGCGAGGACTTCTTCACGGACACGACCGGGCCCGTCCTGAGCATCGGCCGTCGCTGACCGCCACCGGCCTTCCTCGGACTCCGTCGTACCGGCGCCCGAGGTCGACGAACTCGACCTCGGGCGCCCACCGACGGCCTTCGATGCCGGAAATATGGCTATTACCTGCAGTATCGCAACATACGTCCCGATTATCGGGAGAAGCTGTGGCCCCTTGGCAATTTGCCAGATATCACGCAGCGTTTCTCAACAGTTACGAGCGCGAAAATCTGACCGAAGTTGGCAAGAAGATTCGGCCCGGTCTCTACTGGTCTCATTACGCAAATCGGTAAGCTGCACCACATGCGTGCGCCGCCCGGATACCTTCTTGCAGCGCGCTACCGGCTGTCAGAACCGGTTGGGCGCGGTGGCATGGGCACTGTCTGGCGCGCACATGACGAGTTGCTCAACCGCGAGGTGGCCGTCAAGGAGGTCCGCCTCCCCCTGATCCTCGACGAGGACCTCCGCGCCGAGCTGTGCGCCAGGACCGAACGTGAGGGACGGGCGACCGCGATGGTCGCCCACCCCTCGGTCATCACGGTCTTCGACGTCGTCACCGAGGACGAGCGCCCCTGGATCGTGATGGAGCTGCTCCGTGCCAGATCGCTGGAGCAGCTCCTGCAGGACCACGGCCCGCTGCCGCCACGCCAGGTGGCGGAGATCGGCCGTCAGGTCCTGGGGGCGCTGCGCGCCGTGCACGCCAAGGGGATCCTCCACCGCGACGTGAAGCCCAGCAACGTCCTGGTGACCGACGACCGGGCGGTGCTCACCGACTTCGGCCTGGCCGCACTGGAAGGCGATGTGTCGATCACCCAGGCGGGCATCGTGCTGGGCTCGGCCGGATACATCGCCCCCGAGCGCGTGCTGGGCGCCAAGGCCAGCCCGTCCGGCGACCTGTGGTCACTCGGCGCGACCCTCTACACCGCCGTCGAGGGCCGCGGCCTGCACGGCCGCCGTACGGCCGCGGCCGCGCTCGCCGCGCTGACCAGTGGCGAGCCGATCCCCATGGAGCGGGCAGGCCCGCTGACGCCGGTGCTGCGGGGCCTCCTCACGATCGACCCGAACTCCCGGCTCGACACCGGACGGGCCTCGCTGATGCTCGCCCGGGTGGCGGCCGGCGGGCTGGTCGAGGATTCCTTCACCATGCCTCCGGCCCGGCCCGACGTCAGGTCCGCACGGCCTGATGTCAGGCCCGACATCAGGCCCGCCAGGCGCCCCGACGGCAGGCCGCCCGTGGGCGGGTCCGGCGGGACCCCGGTTCCGCCGTTCAGCCGTCGCTCCCAGCACCGCGGGCTGCACCGGTTCGGCTCGGTGCCGACGCCGACGTCGGCGCCGCGGCCCTCGTCTCCCCTGTCGGCCCCGCCGCCGTCCGGACCGATGTCGGCACCGGTGCCCCAGCCTCGGGTACACCGGCGCCCCGGCGAGGGCGTGCACAGAAAGCCGGCGGAGGTTTCGCCGAGCTATCGCCCGTTTGTCCGTTTTATGACACCCCTTATAAGGTTGATGCTCCCGCGTCTTCTCTGGCCGAGGGAACTCCGTAAGCGCGGGTAAAGCGCTTCTCAAGGTGGAATGGCTATCTTCTTCTCATGCCGGAACAGCAGATGCGCGTGCTCGCGGACCGTTACGAGCTGATCGCGCCGCTCGGCCGGGGCACGATGGGCACAGTGTGGAAAGCCCGTGACCGTTCCCTCGGCCGTGAAGTCGCGATCAAGGAGATCCGTCAGGAGCCCGGCCTCAGCGAGGCGCAACGCGCCGAACTTCGGGAACGGATGATCCGCGAGGGTCGCACGGCCGCCCGCATCAGTCACCCCTCGGTGGCCACGGTCCACGACGCCATCGTCGAGGACGGCAGCCCCTGGATCATCATGGAACTCGTGCAGGCACGCTCCCTGGAGCAGGTGATCGAGGAGGAGGGGCCACTCCCGCCCCGCCTGGTCGCCGAGATCGGGGCCGACCTGCTGGGGGCGCTCCGCGCGGCCCACGCCCAGGGAGTGCTGCACCGCGACGTCAAGCCCGGCAACGTGCTGATCACCGAGAACGGCCGGGTGGTTCTCACCGACTTCGGCATCGCCAAGGCCGAGGGCGACACGAGCCTCACCAAGACCGGCATGGTGATCGGCTCTCCCGGATACACCGCGCCCGAGCGGGCCCGCGGCGAGCACAACGGACCCGAGTCGGACCTGTGGTCCCTCGGCGCCACGCTGTACTTCGCGGTCGAGGGCCGCCCGGCCTACGAGCGGGCCTCGGTGGCGGAGACCCTGGCCGCGCTGATGAGCGAGCAGGTCGACCCGCCGACCCAGGCGGGGCCACTGCGCCCGGTGCTCGAACAGCTGCTGGAGAAGGACCACACGGCGCGGCTGACGGCCGCCCAGGCGGGCGCGATGCTCCGGGCCGTGGCGGACACCCCCTCGCACCTCGCGGACTCCATCCCCGCCGCTCCCGCCCCCGCACCGCCCCCTCCCGCCTCGGAGACACCCGCCGCACCGGACGCGGAGGAGGACGACACCGACGACTTCGACGCCGACCGCACCATGGTGGTCATCCGCCCCAAGGGCGGCCTGCGCATCCCCGGCGGAACGGCGCCCGTCGCGGAACCTCCCGCCTCCCCTCCCCCCGCCGCGGCCCCCGGCCGCACGACGGCCTCGCCCTACCCGGACAGCCCGCCCCTCGCGGAGCCGGGCGGGCCGGTCCCGGGGCGACAGGGCCCTCCCGGTCTCGGGACTCCGGTCGCCCGGGGACCCGCGACCGCCGGTCGCGGCCCGGGCGCCTTCGGGCGGCAGGAGAACGAGCACGGATTCCCCGACAGCGGAAAGCCTGACCTCTCCGCCACCCCGCCGCACGGCTTCCCCTCGATCGATCCGGAGTTCGGGGCGCCCGTCGCCGGACGCCCGGAAGCTCCCGCCGCCCCGCCGCACGGCCCGCTCCCCGGCGACCCCGCCGGCCCGGGAGCCCCGATGTCCTCGCAGCCCTGGCGCCCGCCGGGGCCCGAGTCCTCCGACGGCGCCTTCGGCCGCTCTCCCGGCCTGGGCACCGACCTGTTCGCGATCGCGGGTCAGAACGGCCGGCACGCCCCCGGCGCCCCCGGTGCCCCCGGGGAGCGGCAGGCCCCCTCGAAAAAGCCCCCGATCGGCATCCTCGTCCTCATGGGCGTGGCCGCGATCGCACTGGTAGTGATCATGATCCTGGTGGTGGCCGCCTTCTCCTGAGGACTCCCCCGGTAAGGACCCGCACCCGCCGGTTTGATTCCCTCCCTGGGACGCAGACTGGACGTATGAGCGAGTATCGGATCGAGCATGACTCGATGGGCGAGGTGCGGGTGCCTGCGGGCGCGAAGTGGCGGGCGCAGACCCAGCGGGCGGTGGAGAACTTCCCCGTCTCCGGGCGCGGGCTGGAGGTTCCGCACATCTCCGCACTCGGCCTGATCAAGGCCCTCTCCGCCGAGGTCAACGCCGAACTGGGGGTGCTCGACAAGGAGATGGCGCAGGCGATCGCCGAGGCCGCCACCGACGTCGCGGAGAACGAGTGGGACGGCGAGTTCCCCGTCGACGTCTTCCAGACCGGCTCCGGCACCTCCTCCAACATGAACGCCAACGAGGTGATCGCCACCCTCGCCGAGGAGCGGCTGGGCCGCCCCGTCCACCCCAACGACCACGTGAACGCCTCACAGTCGTCCAACGACGTGTTCCCCACCTCCATTCACGTCGCCGCCATGACCGAGGTGTCGTACCACCTGCTCCCCTCCCTACGGCACCTGGCCACCGCGCTGCGGGACAAGTCACTGGAGTTCGACGGCGTGGTGAAGGCGGGGCGCACGCACCTGATGGACGCCACCCCGGTCACGCTGGGCCAGGAGTTCGGCGGGTACGCCACGCAGATCGACAACGCCATCGGGCGGGTGCGCGGCGCGCTCCCGCACCTCGCCCAGCTGCCCCTGGGCGGTACGGCGGTCGGCACCGGCGTCAACACCCCTCCCGGCTTCGCGGCCAAGGTCATCGAGAAGCTGCGCGAGGCCACCGGGCTGCCGTTCTCCGAGGCTCCCGACCACTTCGAGGCCCAGGGGGCCCGGGACGCCATCGTGGAGCTCTCCGGCCAGCTCCGCACGGTCGCGGTCTCGCTCAACAAGATCGCCAACGATCTCCGCTGGATGGGTTCCGGCCCCCGGGCGGGGCTGGGCGAGATCAACCTGCCCGACCTCCAGCCCGGCTCGTCGATCATGCCGGGCAAGGTCAACCCGGTCGTCCCCGAGGCGGTGACCATGGTCGTCGCCCAGGTCATCGGGAACGACGCGGCCATCGCCTTCTCCGGCGCCTCGGGCACGTTCGAGCTCAACGTGATGCTCCCGGTCATCGCGCGCAACATCCTGGAATCCATCCGGCTGATCGCCAACGCCTCCCGGCTACTGGCCGACCGGTGCGTGCACGGCATAACCGCCAACACCGACCGCCTGCGCGAGTACGCGGAGTCCTCGCCGTCGATCGTCACCCCGCTCAACCCCTACGTCGGGTACGAGGAGGCCGCCAAGATAGCGAAGCAGGCCCTGGCCGAGCGCAAGACCATCCGCGAGGTCGTCATCGAGCGCGGCCACGTCACCAACGGCACCCTCACCGAGGAACGGCTCGACGACCTGCTCGACGTGCTGTCCATGACCCGGCCTCCGTCCTAGCTCCCGCCTACCGCGCCTCCGCTCACCACGGTCGCCCGGACGCGCCCCGCCGCGTCGTGCCGCGGCTCCCTTCCCCGCCTCGCGAGGCACCGCCTGACCGGCCCACGCCACGGCGAGATCCGCAGGGCGGTGCCCGGAGCCGCGCCCCGACCTGCGCCGTGCACCGGTCACCTGCGAAACTGCGAGACATGACCCAGATCAAGTTCTACGGCCGCCGGGACGTGTGGTCCGGCCGGCGTCAGGAGATCTCCGACACCGTCCACGGCTGCCTGGTGGACGTCTGGCAGCTCCCCGAGGACAAGCGGTTCCACCGGTTCCTGCTGCTGGACGCCGAGGACCTGGTCTGCCCGCAGCGGAGCGAGCGGTACCTCATCGTGGAGATCGTCTGCTTCGGCGGCCGGTCGGACGAGGCCAAGCGCGCGCTGATCCGCGCCCTGTTCACCAGGACCGGGGAGGCACTCGATCTCCCCGCCGAGGACCTGGAGATCGTGATCCTGGAGTCGCCCAAGGTCAACTGGGGCATCCGCGGCCTCCCCGGCGACGAGCTGACGCTCATGTATCCGGTCACCATCTGAGACACCGCCTTCCCCTCGGCGGTGGCCGGCCCGGGAGGCTCGTACTCCGGCACGCATCGACATCTCCCCGAACCGGGCGGGAGGGCGGAGTCAGGCCACATATACCGGGAATGGAGTGTGGGGGTGGGCGACATGGGCTGGGATTCAGGTCATTGCCTAGATTCGGCAGCATGATGGACCTAGCGGGTCGGCGCGCCGTGGTGACCGGGGCGGGCAGCGGGATCGGGCGCGCCTGCGCGCACCGGCTGGCCGCGGCCGGAGCACACGTGCTGGTGGTCGACATCGACGCCGAGGCCGCGGCCAAGGTCGCCGCGGAGATCTCGGGGACACCCGTCGTCGCGGACCTGTCGGCACCGGACTTCACCCGGGCGATCCCGCCCGGCACGGACATCCTGGTGAACAACGCGGGATTCCAGCACGTCGCCCCGATCGAGAAGTTTCCCCCCGAGGTGTTCTCCAAAATACTCAAAGTGATGGTGGAGGCGCCCTTCCTGCTGGTCAGGGAGGCGCTGCCGGGAATGTACGAGCGCGGCTGGGGCCGGATCGTCAACATCTCCTCGGTCCACGGGCTCCGCGCCTCGCCCTACAAGTCCGCGTACGTCACCGCCAAGCACGCCCTCGAAGGGCTGTCCAAGGTGATCGCCCTGGAGGGCGCCTCGCACGGCGTCACCTCCAACTGCGTCAGCCCCGCCTACGTCCGCACCCCCCTGGTGGAGAACCAGATCGGCGCCCAGGCCGGGACCCACGGCATCGGCAGGGACGAGGTGGTCGAGCAGATCATGCTCGCCCCCGCCGCCATCAAACGGCTCATCGAACCCGCGGAGGTGGCCGAACTCGTCGCCTACCTCTGCGGCCCGCACGCCTCCTCCATAACCGGCACCTCCCTCCCCCTCGACGGCGGCTGGACCGCCCGCTGACCCCTGCGGGACCGCACCGGGAGTGAACCGAGGAACAAAGAAGTCTCCGGTAAAAAGGACGCGACATAAGGGACAGGCCAAACGCCCCATCCCAAGGAACTACCCGTGAGGCCGCGCCGGCGACTGGACTGAGGAGCACCGTGAAGCCGCGCCGGGGACTGGACTGAGGAGCACCGTGAAGCCGCGCCGGGGACTGGACTGAGGAGTGCCGTGAGGCCGCGCCGGGGACTGGACTGAGGAGTGAAGGAGCGAAGCGGATGAACGACGAGGGAAGGAGCCGGATCCCAGCGGCCTCACCGCGACGCGCCAGCGTCGCCGACAACACAGAGCGAAGCGGATGAACGACGAGGGAAGGAGCCGGATAAGAGCGGCCTCACCGCGACGCGCAGCGTCGCCAACAACACGCGTCGCAATTAACACAGTCTTTCTTGAGCTGCTGGCCAGGGAGGCGTCGGCGGTCGAGTTCGAGGGACCCGTTCTCGCGGCGAGGAGCGCCGGGATCGGCGCGGAGGCGCTGGCCGAGCTGGAAGAGGCCAAGCTCACCGCGTTGAAGGTACGGGCGTTGCTGCGGCGCAGAGCGAAGCGTGAGGCGGAGCTGTCCGCGCTGTTCGACACGGCCGGCGACCTCGCGGGACTGCGGGATCTGGACGCCGTCCTGGAGGCCATCGTGCACCGGGCCAGGCAGCTGCTCGGCACCGATGCCGCCTACATGACACTGCACGACCCCGAGCGGGGCGACACCTGGATGCGGGTGACCGACGGCTCGGTCTCGGCGAAGTTCCGGGCGCTACGGCTGCCCATGGGCGCGGGTCTCGGCGGGCTGGTGGCCCAGACCGCCACCCCGTACTCGACCGCCGACTACTTCGCCGACGCGCGCTTCCGGCACAAGACCGACATCGACGACGCGGTGCTGGAGGAGGGGCTGGTCGCCATCCTCGGCGTGCCGCTCAAGCTGGGCACTCGGGTGATCGGGGTGCTGTTCGCGGCCAATCGGAGCGTACGGCCCTTCACCCAGGACGAGGTCGTGCTGCTCGGCTCGCTGGCCGCGCACGCGGCGGTGGCGATCGACAACGCCCGGCTGCTGCAGGAGACCAGGAACGCGCTGGAGGAGCTCAGCGAGGCCAGCCGGCAGGTGAACGCGCACAGCCAGGCGGTGGAACGCGCGGCTCTCGCACACGACCGGATGACCGGTCTGGTGCTGCGCGGCGGCGGGGTCGAAGACGTGGCGGCGGTGGTGACGGAGGTGCTCGGCGGCTCGCTGACGGTGCTCGACGACGCCGGACGCCCGATCGCCGGGGACGCGAGCGTGCTGGAGGGCACGCTGGACGAGGAGACGCTCGACCGGGCGGAATCCGAGCAGAGATCGGCACCGAGATCCACCCAGAGGTCGGCGCGGAAGCCGGCCCGGAGGTCCGGTGCCGGGCGGAGGGAGGGCTCCGGGCAGCCGCCGCGGAAGGCGGCGGACGTGATCGCGGACGCCGCGCGGTCGTCGAGGGCACTCGGGCGCACCGTGTGGCGGGGGAACCTGCTGGTCGCCTCGGTGGACGTGGGTGCGGAACCGCTGTGCACGCTGGTGTTGCGCAACGGCGGCCAGATGTCGGACGCCGATCATCGCATCCTGGAGCGGGCCGCGCTGGTCACCGCGTTGCTGCTGCTGTTCCGGCGCACGGTGGCCGAGGCGGAGGGCCGGGTCAGGGGCGAGCTGCTCGACGACCTGATCTCGCGGCCCGAACTCGACGGCCTGGCCGACCGGGCCCGGCGGGTGGGCGTGAACCTGGACGCCGACCACGTGGTGGTCGTGGTCCGCCACGGCGGCGGGCGGGAGCGGGCCGCCTTCTGGGCGTCCTCCCAGGCGGCCCTGCACCACGGCCTGGCCGCCCAGCGCGGTGACGAGGTGGTCCTGCTGCTGCCGGGGGACCGGCCCGGCCCGCTGGCGAAGCGGGTGGCGACCGAACTGAGCGCCTCGCTGGGCCACCCGGCCACGGCGGGCGCCGGAGGACCCGTACGCGGCGCCGCGGAGGTGGCCGCGGGGCACCGGGAGGCCCAGCGCTGCGCCGACGCCCTGGTGGCCCTGGGGCGGGCCGGAGACGGTGCCGACGCCAGAGAGCTCGGCTTCGTCGGACTGCTGGTCGGCGAGGGACGCGACATCGGGGCGTTCCTCACCTCGACGCTCGGCCCGGTGATCGACTACGACGCCCGCAAGGGCACCGCGCTGGTGCGGACGCTCACCGCGTACTTCGGCGTGGGCGGCTCGCTGTCGCGTACGAGCGAGACCCTGCACATCCATGTCAACACGGTCACCCAGCGCCTGGATCGGATCGGCCAGCTCCTCGGTGACGACTGGCAGGCGCCCGACCGGGCCCTGGAGATCCAACTCGCTCTCCGCCTGCACCGCCTCAGCGGCTGACCCGGCGGCCCACGCGGTCCTCCGCTCCGATCCCCCGGCGGCGCCGAGCCCCTGCCGCCGAGCCCGGCCGCCGCGGGCGTATCGCACGGCCCCGAACACCCACATAGGACGCTTGTCGGCTATGGCTGTCACCCCCATAGGAGTGACGCCGGTCACTACGTACGGTAGCCGAAATCCCCCCAACAGCGACTCCCCCTGGTGAGTGAGATGGCAGAGAAAACCCGAACCCCCATCGGAAAGATCGTCGGCGCCAGCCTCATCGGCACCACGATCGAGTGGTATGACTTCTTCCTTTACGGTTCCGCCGCCGCCCTGGTCTTCCCGAAGCTCTTCTTCCCCGAGTCGGAGCCGCTGACCGGTACCCTGCTGGCGTTCCTGACCTACGCGGTGGGCTTCGTGGCCCGCCCGCTGGGCGCACTGGTCTTCGGGCACTACGGCGACCGGGTCGGCCGCAAGAAGCTGCTGGTGCTCAGCCTGCTGCTGATGGGCGGGGCGACCTTCCTGATCGGCTGCCTGCCGACCCACGCCGCGATCGGCATGGTGGCACCGCTGCTGCTGACCCTGCTCCGGCTCGTCCAGGGCTTCGCCCTCGGCGGTGAGTGGGGAGGCGCGGTGCTCATCGTCTCCGAGCACGGCGACGCGGAGCGCCGCGGCTTCTGGGCCTCCTGGCCGCAGGCGGGCGCCCCCGGCGGCAACCTGCTGGCCACCGCCGTGCTGGCGGCGCTGGCCGCGATCCAGACGGACGAGGCCTTCCTGAGCTGGGGATGGCGGGTGCCCTTCCTGCTCTCCGGCGCGCTGGTACTGGTCGGCATGTGGATCCGGCTGTCCATCAGCGAGTCGCCGGTCTTCCAGCAGGCCGTCGCCAACGCCGAGCCCGCCCCGTCCATGCCGATCGTCGAGGTGTTCAGGCACCACTGGCGGGACGTGATCACCGCGATCGGCGCCCGCTTCGCGGAGAACGTCTCCTACTACATCCTCACCGCGTTCGTGCTGGTCTACGCGACGACGTCGGCGGGGCTGACGAAGCCCGTCGTGCTCAACGCGGTGCTGATCGGGTCGGCCGTCCACTTCGTCTCGATCCCGCTGTGGGGGGCGCTCTCCGACCGGCTCGGCCGCCGCCCCGTCTACCTGATCGGCGCCGCCGGGGTGGGCCTGTGGGCCTTCGCGTTCTTCCCGCTGATCGACACGAAGAACTTCGCCGCGGTCACCCTGGCGGTGACCGTCGGGCTGATCCTGCACGGTGCGATGTACGGCCCGCAGGCGGCGTTCTTCTCCGAGTTGTTCGCCACCAGGATGCGCTACTCGGGCGTGTCGATCGGCTCGCAGCTCGCCTCGATCATCGCGGGCGGCCTGGCCCCGCTGATCGCGGTGGCCCTGCTGAGCGCCTACGAGTCGTCGCTGCCGGTCATGCTGTACGTGGTCGGAGCCGCCGTAGTCACCCTGATCACCGTGTACGTCTCACGTGAGACCCGGGGACGTGACCTCGTCACCCTCGGTACCCGCGACGAGGCCCCGACCACCCGCTGAGCATGATGGAGAGACATCTGATGCGCATCGAGAGCCGGCGGGTACCCACCGCCCGCATCACCCAGAACGTGCTGTCCGCCGCCGATGGGACGGCAGGTGGCGAGCCGGTGCTGTTCGTGCACGGGAACGTGTCGAGCTCCGCCTTCTGGCGGGACACGTTGCTCGCCCTGGCGGAGGCGGGTCACCGGCCGCTCGCCGTCGACCTGCGGGGCTTCGGCGACACCGAGCCGGCCCCGGTCGACGCCACCCGCGGCCTGCGGGACTACTCCGACGACGTGCTCGCCCTCATCGACGCCCTCGGGCTGGACGGCGTGCACCTGGTCGGCTGGAGCATGGGCGGCGGGGTGGTGCTGCAGGCGCTGCGGGACCGGCCGGCCGTCGTGCGGAGCGTGACGCTGGTCAATCCGGTCTCCCCGTACGGCTTCGGCGGCACACACGGCCCCGACGGGGCGCTGAACCACCCCGACGGCACGGGCGCCGGCGGCGGGTCGGCGAACCCGGACTTCGTGAAGCTGCTCGCGGCGGGGGACGCCTCCGACGACTCCCCGACGTCACCGAGGAACGTGATGCGGACCACGTACGTGAAGCCCGGCACAGTGATCAAGGACGAGGACGCCCTGGTCGCGTCGATGCTCTCCACGAGGGTCGGCGATGACCACTACCCGGGCGACGTGGTGGCGTCGGAGGAGTGGCCGGGGGTGCGTCCCGGCACGCGGGGCGTGCTCAACTCCTTCTCACCGACGCACTTCCGGATCGACGACCTGCACACGATCGACCCGAAGCCGCCGATCCTGTGGGTCAGGGGCGAGGCCGACGTGATCGTCTCCGACACCTCGCTGTTCGACCTGGCCCACCTGGGCGCCCTGGGGGTCGTCCCCGGCTCCCCCGGCACCCCGGCGCAGCCGATGATCACCCAGACCCGCGCCGTCCTGGAACGGTACGGCCCGTACACCGAGGTAGTCCTGGACAGCGGTCACAGCCCGCACATCGAGCGCCCGGAGGAGTTCCGCACCGCCCTCACCCGCCATTTGCGACGCTAGCGCGTCGCGGTTCGGCCGCTCGAACCCGGCTCCTTCCCTCGTCAAGAGGGGCCGCTCGTTCCTCACGAGTTGCCGGCGACGCTAACGCGTCGCGGTGAGGCCGCTCTTACCCGGCTCCTTCCCTCGTCAAGAGGGGCCGCTCGTTCCTCGCAACCCCGCTCTCCTCAGTCCAGTCCCCGGCGCGGCCTCACGGCCCTCTCTCCTCAGTCCAGTCGCCGGCGCGTCCTCACGGGTCAACGGCGACGCTAGCGCGTCGCGGTGAGGCCGCTCAAACCCGGCTCCTTCCCTCGTCAAGAGGGGCCGCTCGTTCCTCACGACCCCTCTCTCCTCAGTCCAGTCGCCGGCGCGTCCTCACGGGAGTCCCTCATGATAGATCGCTTGACTCGTCCCCTACGGTGCCTCTCGGAATGGGTTACCCCGCCCGTTCCTCGTGGTGCTTCCCAGTCCGGCCGTCGGCGGGGTCCGGTCATGGCCGGAGGGCTCGCCGCCGTCATCTTCACCGCCCTCCTGGCGGGCAGTCCCGCGGCGAGCGCGGGGACCTCTCCCGCGCACTGCGCCCGGCTGGACCGGGTGGTGGTGCCGGGGGCCGAGCACCAGGTGAAGGCGTGCCTGAACGACCTCACGACGGCCGGCACGATCATCTCCGGGCACACCGACCCGGCCGACTGGGCGGGCCTGCACCCGGCGGGGGCGGTCAACCCCACGGGCGTGCCCGGCATCCAGGTCGACGGCTACTTTCCCGACACCTCGACCTCCAACACCACGCACGGCTGGAACCACGACTCGCAGTTCGTGCTCCGGCTGCCCGACGACTGGAACGGCGGGCTGGTGGTCGCGGGCACCCCCGGCAACAGGGAGCAGTACGCGAACGACTTCACCATCTCCGACTGGGCGCTGGCCAGGGGCTACGCCTACGCCGTGACGGACAAGGGCAACGTCGGCGTCACCTTCTACCAGGACGGCCGCAGGCCCGGCGACGCGGTCGCGGAGTGGAACGACCGGGTCACGCAGGTCGCGGTCGCGGCCAAGGCCGTCGTCGCGCAGCGCTACGGCAGGCTCCCGAAGCGGACCTACGCGGCGGGCATCTCCAACGGCGGATACCTGGTCCGCTGGCAGTTGGAGAACCGGGCCTGGCTCTATGACGGCGGGATCGACTGGGAGGGCACGCTCTGGCGGGTCAAGGGCGACAACCTGCTCAACTACCTGCCCCCGGCGCTGCGGGCCTACCCGGCGGGTGACACCCAGGCGATGTACGACGCCGGGTTCGCACGCGGGTCGGAGTTCCTGTGGCCCTTCCACTACCAGTACTACTGGGACCTGACCCAGCGCGTCTACCGCGAGGAGCTCGACCCCACCTTCGACGGCGACACCGAGGCGGGCACCCCGTTCTGCGCCTCGGGCACCCCCGCCTGCGACGCCGACTACGACTACGACGCGCGCAAGCCGTACGCGGCGGTGCGGAAGATCGGGCTCACCGGCCGGATCGGCAAGCCGCTGATCACGATCCACGGCACGCTGGACACGCTGCTGCCGATCTCCCGCTCCGGTGACGTCTACGCGGAGATGGTCGGCGGGCACCGGCCGTTCCGGTACTACCGGGTCACCGACGGAACCCATGTGGACAGCCTCTACGCCGCCTACCCCGACAGGCTTCGCCCGCTGCTGCCGTGCTTCCGCAGCGCGTTCGAGGCCATGGAGGGCTGGGTGGAGCGCGGGCAGAACCCGCCGCCGAGCGCGACCCTGCCGAGGCCCTCCGGCGGTGACCTGCCCAACGAGTGCCGACTGGGCGCCTGATGTGGCCGTCGGTACGGGTGACCGGTCTCTGCCCGGCGAATGTCAGCTGAGCATGTAGCGGCGCTGCATGGTCTTGGTGACCCGGACCGCGTTCCTGACCCCCGGTATCCGCAGCGCGAGGCGTTTCAGCAGCGGGTACCAGGGCTCGGGAGGCCGGGCCGCGGCGGACTTGAGGATCTCCACTCGCCCGCCGCGGTTCATCTCCATCTTGAAGCGGAGCCCGGTCTCCTTACCGTCCACCCGTAGGAAGGGCGCCCAGACGCCCGGCGCGAGGAACCCCTCCCGGTATGCCAGCCGGGTCGGGATCTTGGCGATCAGCCGCCCGGCGAGCTGCCCGGGGACGCCCGGCTCGACCAGGGCGGGCGCGGCGACCTCACGTTCCCTGCCGGTGGTCTGGCGGAGCACCAGCTCCACGGGCGGCCCCCCGCTCGGCGGCACGTACGGCACGGGCACGACCACGAAGACGTGCTTGCGCTGCCTGATCACCGTCGTACCCGGCGAGACCAGGACGATCGACTCGGAGAACGAGCGGGGCTCCACGCAGATCCCCAGCTCCCCCCGGTCCGACCACCAGGGGACGACCAGCCGCTTGGAGTAGTCGGCGACCACCCCGGTGCAGTTCAGCGGGGACCCGGTCACCCGGGTACGGGCCTGCTGAGCCCCCCCGTACATGCGCACGTGGATCTCCCAGAGCCCCGGCGGCAGCGGGCCGTCCACGGCCGCCGAGTCGACGTCCAGCCGTGCCGTGCCGGTGACCTGGAGCCTGACCCCGTTACGGTGACGGCAGCGGATCATCGAGCACTCCACCGGCAGGAAGTAGACGACCCCGGTCTCCTCGTGCCTGATGTAGACCTCGAACCGCGCCCTGGCAGCGGCCTGGCTGACGTCGGCCATCTCGGGTGGGAGGCGGAGCCCGTCCAGGGGCACCGGAGGCTCCCAGAGCAGGCCGTCCTGCCCGTAGGGGATGAAGCGCATCGGGGTGCCGTCGGACTGCATGATCTCCACGGTCAGCCCCATGGTGAGCACGCCGTCGTCCCAGACGACGTCCATCAGGTCGGCCTGGAGGTGGATGCCCTGGGTGGCTCCGGCCAGCATGACGAGCTGGTCGAGCCTGCCCGCCCGCAGCAGCGCGGCGCGGGCCCGCAACTGCACCGGCAGCAGCAGGTCGAGGCGCGGGGGGAAACGCTGGACCACCAGCTCGCGCAGGGTCGTGAAGGTGGCCGCCCGGCCCAGGGAGGAGGTGGCGAACGCACCTCCGCCGAGCCGTCGCAGCACCGCGGTGCGGAACCACTGGGCGTACATCCGATCGCGCCTGCGGCCCTCGGGGACCTCGTCGTCGATGATGTCGAGCAGCTCGCGCAACTCGGCGGCCCAGACGTACGGGTCCTCCTGCGGCTCGGTCCGCTCGGCGACGTGACAGCAGACCTGGTCGGCCATGACCACGATGATCTTGGCCCGCAGGTAGGCGCGGACGACGAAGGCCTGCTCGGCCAGGCGCCCGCCGGGGTCGGAGAAGTTCAGCGCCTCGTCGTCGAGAAAGGCCCTGCGGAAGAGCTTGTGCGGGGTGAGCAGCGTGAGCAGCCGGTCCTTGACCACGTCGGCACGCTCACGGTTGACGTCGAAGACCGGGGAGGGCGGCTTCTGGTCGTCGACCAGCCGCCCGATGAGGATGTCGGCCTCGGTCTCCACGGCACGCCGGTACATCAGCTCCAGAGCCATCCGTTCCAGACGGTCGGTCTGGCCGAGCATGTAGACGTACTCGCCTCTGGCCACCATGAGTGCGACGTTGCGGCCGCGCATCGGCGAACCGGTCCGCTCCAGGTGGAGCACCTTGACGTTCGACCGCACCGCGGCCACCGCGTCGAGACGCTGCTGGATCCCGTCGTCGGAGCCGTCGTCGGCGAAGATCACCTCGTAGTCCTCGGAGGCCATCGACTGTTCCAGCACCGACCGGATACAGGCGTCGGCGCCATCACCGGGGTTGTGCACCGGCACTACCACGCTGACCTTCACATCCATGCGGCCAAGGGTGCGATGCCCGGGGCCGGGAGACGGTCAGACTTGCCGAGTCCTGGTCTCTCAGTACCAGCCTTTGGCCTGGGAATGGGCCCAGGCCCCACAGGGCGTGCCGTAGCGGCCCTTGATGTAGGTGAGCCCCCACTCGATCTGGGTGGCCGGGTTGGTCTGCCAGTCGCTTCCCGAGCTGGCCATCTTGTGGCCGGGGAGGGACTGGGGGATGCCGTAGGCGCCACTGGAGGTGTTCATGGCGCGCTCGTTCCAGCCGCTCTCCTTCATCCAGAGCTTCTCCAGGCAGCCCCACTGGTCGGCCCAGCCCCTGGACTCCAGCATCTGCTTGCCCAGCGCCCTGTTGCCGGTCGGGTTGGCGGTGCCCGGGGGGAGCCGCTGCGGGTTGAACCCGCCACCGCCCGGCGCCTCGTCAACGATCTTGACCGGGTTGAGCACCTTGCGGTTGTCCCGCTCGGCGGCGATCTTGTCGGCCTTGAGCGCCTGGGCCGCCTGGGCCTTCAGCATGTCGGACTCCAGGTCGGAGCCGAACGGGTCGGAGCCGAGCACCTGCGCCATCTCTTCCAGGGTGAGCGGCTGCGTGGGCGGCGCCGAGGCGTTCTGGACCGCGGTGTAGGCGGTGAAGGCTCCGCCACCCACCACGACCACGACCGCGGTGCCCAGGATCAGGACGCGTTTGGGGGTCAGACGGCCCGGCGCCTTCGTCCTGGCCGTTCTGCGGTTCGCACGGCGGGCACGGGGCGCCGCCGAGCGGTCCTTCAGTTGCTGTGATCCTGGACTCACGACCTATGAGCTTGCCGTGCGGAGGGGGGTGGTCCGCAACCGGATCGGCAGACTTGGTCGGCGCCATACGAGATCCGCCGGGCTTCTCCTAAGCTAATCACCAGGCCACGGGCGCTTTCCCGGCAAGGAAAAGATGGAAGTGATTTTGCTCACATTTTACCCTACGGCGCCACTTCGCCTCTCTATGTGATCACGGGAGTGCCTGAATCATGGTTTGACTCCCTTATTCAGGTACTGTTTGCCTTATGTCGGGGTTCGTGACCTGGCAGATCCATCCAAGCCTTGGGAGAATGATTACCCGGTGGCAGGCATCCTCCTCGTCGAAGACGACCCCTCGGTCAGGACCGGGCTGGAGCTGGCGCTCACCCGGCAGGGCCACTCCGTCACCGCATACGCCAGCGGTGAGGAGGCGCTTGAGCACATCAGGTCCCGCCGCCCCGAGATCGCCATCCTGGACGTCATGCTGCCCGGCATCGACGGCGTCGAGGTGTGCCGCCGCATCCGCAGGCTGGACCAGCTTCCGGTGATCCTGCTCACCGCCAGGGGCGACGACCTCGACGTGGTCGTGGGGCTGGAGGCCGGGGCCGACGACTACGTGGTCAAGCCGGTCGAGCCGCGAGTGCTGGACGCCCGCATCCGCGCCGTCCTGCGCCGGATGGAGTCGGTCGCCTCCGACCGCATCACCTTCGGCGACCTGGTCATCGACAGGGGCGCGCTGAAGGTGTCGCTGAGCGGCCGCGAGGTCCACCTCACCCCCACCGAACTGCGGCTCCTGCTCGAACTCGTCCGCCATCCCGGCCAGGTGCTCAACCGCAGATACCTGCTGCGGGCCGTCTGGGACCACACGCACGTCGCGGACTCCCGGCTGGTCGACGCCTGTGTCCAGCGGGTCCGCGCCAAGATAGAGGCGGTTCCCGCCGAGCCCGAGTTCATCCACACGGTACGGGGATTCGGCTACCGGTTCAGCCCACCGTGAAACGTACCCACACCGGCCTGCGCGGCCGTCTGGTGATCACCTTCACCCTGATCGCCGTCACCGCCTCCTCGCTGGTCGCCGGGATCGGCTACGAGTTCGTCAAGAGCCGCATGATCGGACGCGCCGAGCAGGTGGCCGTGAGCGACGTGCGCGACATCCTGGAGGGCATCAGGGTGCCCATCGGCGCGCTCTGGCCCGGAGACAGCCCGCCGACCGACGACGAGATCAGCGCGCTGCAGAAGAGCCTGCGCCCGCAGGGCGGCAGGGTGGTGGTCCGCTACGAGGACTTCCTCTACCCCGACGGCGAATTCGGCATCAGGGACGTCCCCGGCGACCTCGCCGCCAGGGCCACCCAGCGGATGGTCGCCAAGCGGCAGACCATCAACGGCGGCATGTGGCTGCTCATCGGCACCCCGGTCTGGCGGATCGAGCCCATCCACACCGCCCAGCCCACCGGGATGACCGTCTTCGTGTTCGCCCCCCTCATCGAGGAGGAGCGCCTTCTCAGCGGCCTGCGGCAGCCGCTGGCCGTCGCCAGCGTCGCCATGCTGATCATCGCGCTGGCCCTGGGACTGCTGTCGGCCCGGCAGCTCCTGCTGCCGGTCAGGCGGCTCGGCTCCGCGGCCCGCGCACTCGGCGCCGGCCACCTGGACACCCGCCTGCCCGTGCACGGCCAGGACGAGCTCGCCGAACTCACCGCCACGTTCAACGACACCGCCGCCGCCCTGGAGCGGAGCGTCTCCGAGCTCCGCTCGCTGGAGGCGATGTCCCGCCGCTTCGTCGCCGACGTCTCCCACGAGCTCAGGACCCCGCTGACCGCGATGACCGCGGTCACCGACATGCTCTCCGAGGAGGCCGAGCGGCTGCCACCCGAGCCCGCGGCCGCCGTGCAGCTGGTGTTGCGGGAGATCGCGCGGCTGCGGACCCTGGTGGAGCAGCTCATCGAGGCGAGCCGGTTCGACTCGGGTACCGCGACGCTGAACGTGGACACTGTGAACATCATCGACGTGATCTGGGACTGCCTGGAGATGCGCGGCTGGTCGGACCAGGTACGGGTGAACGTGCCCCAGGGACTGGTCTTCTCCGTCGATCCCCGGCGATTCGACGTCATCGTGGCCAACCTGGTGGGTAACGCCCTACGCCACGGGGAGCCTCCCGTGATGGTGACCGCCCGCAGTACTCCGAACGGCCTGGAGGTGAAGGTGCGCGACCACGGCAAGGGCATCCCCGCCAAGGATCTGCCGTTTGTGTTCAACCGCTTCTACAAGGCGGGCGCCCGGGGCGACGGCAGCGGGCTCGGCCTGTCCATCGCGCGGGCCAACGCCCAGTTGCACGGCGGCACGATCTCGGTCCGCGCGCAGCGGCCGGGAACCCTCTTCACGGTCTGGCTGCCCCCGGCATGAGACGCCTCACCTGCCTGCTCGCCGCCCTCGCGGTCCTGTGCGGATGCGGCATCTCTCCCACCGAGGTCCAGGACTACGGCCGCCCGCCGGTGATCAGCTACAGCCCGACCTGGGTGACCGTCTATCTGCTCCGTGACGGACGGCTGGAACCGGCCAGGATCCCGGTGGTCTCCGACTCGGCCAAGAACATCATCGACACCCTCTTCCGGGCGGGCAAGCAGCCGCCGAAACGGGGGCTGACCAGCGCGCTCAACAACTTCAGCCACTACGACACCAAAACCACCCGATACTCCGACAACACCGACCAGCGCAACGATCCGGACGACAGCCTGGGCTACCGGCTGAATGTGATCATCACGGGCGAGGGCAGGATCTCCAAGGAGGGCCTCGCCCAGATCACCTGCACCATCCGGCAGAACAAGCAGGAGAGCATCTGGAGCGTCGAGATCACCCGGCTCTTCCCCGGAGTCCCGGAGTCGATGGGCGAGCACACCTGCTTCGAGTTCCGCAAGCTCGCGGCCCCCGGCGTGCGGCTGCCGCCGTGAGCGCTCCTTGACGCCCGGCGTCGTGGGCCACGGCCGGCGCCCTCCGACCCGCGAATGACGCGCGAAGCGCGGTCGCGGGTGCCTCACGACACCCGCGACCGCGCTTCGCGCGATCATGCCTGGAGGTCCAGGACACCCGTCACATCGTGATGTCCTCCAGCATCTCGGTGACCAGCGCCGCGATCGGCGAGCGCTCCGAGCGGGTCAGCGTGACGTGCGCGAACAGCGGGTGCCCCTTGAGCTTCTCCACCACCGCCACGACGCCGTCGTGCCGGCCCACCCGCAGGTTGTCGCGCTGGGCGATGTCATGGGTGAGGACGACCCGGGAGTTGGCGCCGATCCGGCTCAGCACGGTGAGCAGCACCCCGCGCTCCAGCGACTGTGCCTCGTCCACGATGACGAAGGCGTCGTGCAGGGAACGGCCGCGGATGTGGGTGAGCGGAAGCACCTCCAGCATGCCCCGGTCCATCACCTCCTCGATCACCTCGGGCGTGGTGACCGCGCCCAGGGTGTCGTAGACGGCCTGGGCCCACGGGCTCATCTTCTCGTTCTCGGAACCCGGCAGGTAGCCCAGCTCCTGGCCGCCCACGGCGTACAGCGGGCGGAAGACGATGACCTTGCGGTGCTGGCGGCGCTCCAGCACCGCCTCCAGGCCCGCGCAGAGGGCGAGCGCGGACTTTCCGGTGCCCGCCCGGCCGCCCATCGAGACGATGCCGACCTCGGGGTCCATCAGCAGGTCGAGCGCGATCCGCTGCTCGGCGGAGCGGCCGTGCAGGCCGAACACCTCTCGGTCGCCGCGCACCAGCCGCACCGACTTGTCGGGCAGCACCCTGCCCAGCGCCGACCCCCTGCTCGACAGCAGCCGCAGGCCGGTGTGGGTGGGCAGGTCGCGAGCCTCCTCCAGGTCGGCGGTGCCGTGCTCGAAGAGCACCTCGACGTCCTCGGAGGTCACCTGGAGCTCCGCCATGCCTGTCCAGCCGGACTCGACCACGAGTTCGGCGCGGTACTCGTCCGCGGCGAGACCGATGGAGGCGGCCTTCACCCGCATCGGCAGGTCCTTGGAGACCAGCACCACGTCGTGTCCCTCGGCGGCGAGGGTACGGGCCACGGTCAGGATGCGGGTGTCGTTGTCGCCGAGCCGGAACCCGACGGGCAGGATGGACGGGTCACTGTGGTTGAGCTCGACCCGGATGGTGCCCTCGCCGATCGGCATGGGCTCGTCCAGCCGTCCGTGCGTCACCCTCAGGTCGTCGAGGTACCTCAGCGCCTTGCGCGCGAAGTATCCGAGCTCTGGATGATGGCGTTTGCCCTCCAACTCGGTGATGACGACGATCGGGATGACCACCTCATGCTCGGCGAAACGGCTCATCGCCGTTGGATCCGCCAGGAGCACCGAGGTGTCCAGGACGTACGTGCGCCGCTTGACTGCCGGCGACGTGGGTGAGGACGAAGGGTTTGCCACGCGTTCTCCCCCGGGCGCCAAGGACGGCGCCCTGCCATGAGCTGGGATGCGGACCGGCCTCGGACCCGCTCACGAGAATGCCGAGCAGGGACCGGTGACCGGCCCTCCTCAGCGAATCGTGACGCAAAGGCGGGCCCTCTCCGGCGTAGGTGAGTCGTGCTCTCCTACTTCTTACGGTACGTCCTGAATGCCCTACTTCCAACTGCTTAAGACTGACCGAAAGGGGTCGTTCATGTGGTGTTTCAGGAACCGTACCTACGGTGTCGCGCGGCGTACGAGCGGAGGGCCCGCAAGAAGTCGACCCTGCGGAAGTCAGGCCAGTAGGCCTCGCAGAAGTAGAACTCGGAGTGGGCGCTCTGCCAGAGCAGGAAGCCGGAGAGCCGCTGCTCTCCCGAAGTACGGATGACCAGATCCGGGTCGGGCTGGCCGCGCGTGTAGAGATGCTTCGCGATGTGCTCCACATCGAGGACCTCGACAAGGTCCTCGATGCTCGCGCCCTTGCTCGCGTGCTCCTGGAGAAGGGAGCGCACCGCATCAGCGATCTCACGCCTTCCTCCATACCCAACGGCAACGTTCACAATCAAACCGGGACGATGTGATGTCGCTTCTTTTGCATCTTTAAGCACACGAGCCGTGTGATCCGGCAAAAGATCTAGCGCCCCCATGGGCTTGATGTGCCAGCCGTCGGCCACGAGTTCCTGGACCACGTCCTCGATGATCTTCATCAGGGGGTCCAGCTCGTCCTTGGAACGGTTGATGTTCTCGCTGGAGAGCAGCCACACGGTGACGACCTCGACACCGGCCTCGCGGCACCAGCCGAGCAGCTCCGAGATCTTGTCCGCGCCCTTGCGATGCCCGCGGCTCACGTCGTCGATGCCCATCGAGCGTGCCCAGCGGCGGTTACCGTCAACGATCACGCCGACGTGCCGGGGAAACATCTCCCGCTGACGGGACAGCTTCGCTTCGAGCCGGCGCTCGTAGAGTCGATAGACGAGATCGCGCACGCCCATTGGAGCCCCTCCCTCAGCACCCGCCATGAATGGGCGCTGACAGGCAATTATCGCCGTCCCGCGGACCCCTCCGCCCCCTCTACAGGGATCTGGCCGACTTGCCCGGCTTGTATGGTCCTAGGCATTCTTCGGCCTCTGTGATGATTTCTTCCACGAAAACCCCCAGCTCAGCCGAGGTGAGCACGGCGCGCATACCCACTCCGCCGCCGCCCCACGCCTCCAGGAACGCTCTCCTGGTGAGCCGCCATGCCCCGGCCGGTCCTCGCCGTCCGGGAACCCAGATCGGAATGGTGCGCAGTTGGCAGCGGAGTTCGCCCCCGCCGACGACACCGTTCCTGGCCCGGTAACGAAAGGCGAACAGTTCCGCGTCGCCGGGGAAGCGGTCGTCGGGATCGGGCCACCGCGCCTCGTGGCCGGCGCGGGCCTCGGCGACCCCGCGCGCCAGGCGGGTGAGAATCCAGCCGCAGCGCTCGCCCACCGTCCCGTACAGCGCGCCGTCGCGATGGAGTTCGAGTGTTATCTCGTACGGCATACCGACACTGTCCCGGCACGCCACCGGCGTAACGGTCAGATAAGAACCATCAAGACAACGCACTCCCCCCACCTCAGAGAGGGTATCCCCGGCTCAGACCATCAAAACGTGATCAACGCCATCCATGTCCCCGCCAGCCGGGTGGCTGGTGCCATTCGGTCCATCCGTACCCCAGGCGCCCGTCCTCGGCCTCGAACCGGCACAGGGCACGCGGGAAGCGGGCGATCTCCCCGTCCGGCGACGTCATGGCGACCGGGGCGAAGGCGAGCGGGACGACGGTCATCGGCATCCCCGGCACCTCCAGCCGCGCCCCGGACGGGAATCCGTCCTCCCCGAACTCGCTCGCCGCGGTGAAGCCCTCACGGTGCTCCAGCGCCCCGCCCGGCGGAGCCGTGAAGCAGGGCCAGGGCATCTCGAAACCGACGTTCGCCCGCATGCCGTGGAAGAACGTGCCGTCGTCGAGCCGGCCCGAACTCCACAGCCACGACAGCTGCCACCAGTCACGCTCTCCCCAGCTGTGATCGCGCTCACCATGGCCGGAGAAGGCGATCTCCTCACCACCGACCCGGATGGTCCCCGCGACCTCGCAGGGGACCTCGTAGCGCGGGACGAAGCCGTAGGGGTAGGCCTCACCGGCACTCCGCCACTCCAGGTCGAACGCCAGCGGGGTCGTGGCGGCGCCGTCCAGGTCCCGGTACGCCAGGGCGGGGTCGGAAAGGACGGCGGCCGCCCCGGCCTCGAGGCTCACCCGCAGGGACCGCATGGGGAGCGTCACGTCGTGGGTGGCCTGGAAGTCCTTGCCCCGCACCGCGAGGTCGGGACCGGGGAGCGGGACATGGTGATCGACCAGCAGCACCGTGGGCCTGCCGGCGCCGACCAGGCACGCCCAGTACCAGGCGCGGTTCCAGTTGGGATACAGGCCCAGCCGGACGTAACCGGCGAGCGAGCCGTCCTCGGCCGTGAAGTCGAGGTAGACCGATTCGCTCCACAGCGGCTCGGCACCGGCCGGATGCGTCCCCTCGTCCTCGGGGCGCAGCGGCCAGGTCGCGTGATCGGCGAAATTCCCCACGGTCACTCCCGGCACAGGCACTCGATCAGGTACCGGCTCAACCTAACCGACGGCGCCTCCGCCGCACAGAGTCCTCGGTGCTCTCGGCGCCCTCGGCAGCTGTCGTTCCGGCCTTCCGGCCCCTGGCACCGGCTGAACGGCGCGCGCGCGAGGAGTGCACGGCCAGGCGTAGCGCGATCAGCCCGGCGACCAGAAGGAGCACGACGAGCACGGTGATAATGATCTTGGTGATGTGCATGCCGACCTCCGGGATGACGTCCCTTCCCGAGGTCCACTACCCAGGGGACGAACATGGACGAACAGGGAAGGCCACAAGTTTCTAACGGCGCCTGGCGAAGGGCGACCATCGGCGGGGCCCGGGGGCCGGCTCGACGGCGATGGACTCCTCCGGCAGCCGCCCCGCCGCGCGCAGCCGATCGGCGAAGTCGCGGGCGTCGGCGTGCGAGCCGCCCGGCGGCCTGGGGCGGCCTCGCGCGTACGCGTCGAACTCCGCGGCGAAGCCGTCGCCGAGCAGCGCGGCCAGGTCGGGCCGGAGACGGGCCACCGTTCTGCGCCGCTTGGAGATCAGGCTCGACTCCTGGATCAGCAGTCGCTCCCTGTCGAACCCCGGCGGCGCCTCCTCCCCCGCCACCAGGGCGGCCATCAGCGCCGCCTGTGCCCCGGCCAGTGCCTCCCTGGCCGCGTCCTCAGACACCGGACATCGCGCTGCGGATCCGGCCCAGCTCCCGCTCCAGCGCGCCGTCGCTGGGGTAGTCGTCGTCCCATTCGAGCAGCACCCCCGGCGGATCGACCCTGGCGCACAGCTCCGAGAGGATGTCCAGCACCTCCTCGGGGACGTGGGCGGTGTGGGTGTCGTGCCACAGCCCCCCGCGGGAGTGGCCCCCGGCGACATGGACGTAGGCGAGTTCGGACAGCGGCAGGCCGTCCAGCGCGGCGGTGGCCGACAGACCCAGGTTGATCTGGTTCGTATAGAGGTTCGCCACGTCGACCAGGAGCCCGACGCCGGTCATCTCCACCAGCTCTCCGAGGAAGGCGGCCTCGGTCATCTCGTCCTCCGGCCAGCCGAACAGGGCTGCGACGTTCTCCAGGGCCAACGGGACGGGAAGCGCCTCCTGCGCCCGCCGCACGTTCTCCGCGACAACGGCCAGCGCGGCCCTGGTACGCGGCACCGGCAGTAGGTGGCCGGCCTCCATGCCGCCCGCCCTGACGAAGGCCAGGTGCTCGCTGACCAGCGGCGCCTCCAGGGCGCGCGCGCAGTCCGCCAGCCGCGCCAGCCGCCGGGGGTCGGGATGCTCGGCACCGCCGATACCCAGCCCGACGCCGTGCGGGATCACCGGCACCCCCCGGGCGCGGAGCACCCGCAGCGACTCGGGGAGCCGGGCCGGGTCGATGTTCTCGGCGACGACCTCGACGAAGTCGACCCCGGGCAGCCGTTCCACGGTCAGGTCGATCTCCGGCCGCCAGCCGATGCCCACACCCGGCTCGACCACCGCCGGGAGCACCCCGTCGGTGACCGTCCTCACCGCGGCGACCGGGGGACGCTCACCCACCGCAACCGCCCCCGCCACACCCACCACCGCAACCGGACCCACCACCACAACCGCCACCGTCACTCGACCCGCCACCGGAGTCGCCCCAGCTCCCGGATCCGAAGTCACCGCCGCCACCGCCACCGCAGGCGCCGACCGCGCAGCCGCTCCCGGAACCACTCACGCTCTGGCGCTGGAGCTCCTCCACAAGGCCCGGCTCGTCGAGCTCCCCCAGCCCGTACAGGGCGACGGGGATGCCGACGGCGAAGGCCAGGCCGGGCGTGACGGGGCGGGCGCCCCGGACGTAGATCCTGCGGGCGGAGGCGAGCACGTCGTGGCCCGCGCGGCTCAGGACGTCGCGCAGTAACCGCTTGTGCCACGCGTAGACGGAGAACCCGAAGAGCGCCGCGATCAGTCCCACCAGCAGCGCCGCGGTGCCGAGTCTCCCCCTGGCGCCCGTGACCAGGATGCCCACCGTGAGGACCAGCGCGACGATCGAGGTGACCAGGAGCCGGTTCAGCAGTCCCCGCGCGTGGTCGAGCGCGTTCTCGGGCACCAGCAGGCCCAGCCCCAGCAGCCGGTAGTGCAGGCCGTCGACGGCCTGTCCACCGGCCACCGCGTGGCGGAGCTCGCCCACCGGGGCGACGCCTCCACGCTGGGCGAGCGCCGCCGTGACGGCGTGCTCGATCGGGTCGGAAGAGGGCGAGGCCCCGGCGACCAGGCTGACCTGACCGCCCCGCGAGACCCGGATCACCCCGGCTTTGGCCAGCATGCCGAGCGCGGTGTTGACCACTCGGCGCGGGCCTCCGGAGAGGTAGGCGAGCTCATAGGGGGTCGGTGGCCCGCCGTGGTGGCGGGTCACCGCCGAGCGGACCCGGCGATGCTCACGGCCAAGCGTGAAGGCCGTGGAGACGATGGCCAGGGCCGCGGCGAAGGCGATGACGAACAGCGGGAACCCCATGTCCGCCTCCTCGGGGGAAAGGGATCGCAGGCGTGACGTCCCGTGTATCCGGTTGGACGCGCAAAGCCTGTCAGAAGTTTCCCCCGTCTTCGACCCCTTTGCCGGTGTCAGCCCAGACGGGCGACGAGTGCCTCGTACTCTTCCCAGAGCTCACGGGGCAGGTGATCGCCGAAGGTCTGGAAGAAGGCGGGCATGAGCGCCGCCTCCTGCCGCCAGATCTCCTCGTCGACGCTGAGCAGCGTCCGCATGTCCTCCTCGGAGACCGCGAGGCCGTCGGTGTCGAGCCCGGCGGGGAGCAGGCCGATGGGGGTGCGCACCGCCTCCGCCTGGCCGTTGAGGCGGTCGACGATCCACTTGAGCACGCGGGAGTTCTCCCCGAAACCGGGCCAGATGAACTTGCCCTCGTCGTTCTTGCGGAACCAGTTCACGTAGTAGACGCGCGGCAGCTCGGCGTTCTCACGCTGGCCGATCTTGAGCCAGTGGGCGAAGTAGTCGCCCATGTTGTAGCCGCAGAAGGGCAGCATCGCGAACGGGTCGCGGCGCAGCTCGCCGACCTTGCCCTCGGCGGCGGCGGTCTTCTCCGAGGCGATGTTGGCCCCGATGAAGACACCGTGCTGCCAGCTCAGCGCCTCCGTCACCAGCGGGACCGCGCTGGCGCGGCGCCCGCCGAACAGGATCGCCGAGATCGGCACGCCCGCGGGATCCTGCCACTCACGGGCGATCGTCGGGCACTGCGCGGCCGGGACCGTGAAGCGGGCGTTGGGGTGCGCGGCCGGCTCGCCGGACTCCGGCGTCCAGTCGCGGCCCTTCCAGTCGGTCAGGTGCGCCGGGGGCTGGTCGGTGAGTCCCTCCCACCACACGTCGCCGTCGTCGGTGAGGGCGACGTTCGTGAAGATGCTGTTGCCCCAGAGCGTCTCGATCGCGTTGGCGTTGGTGGACTCGCCGGTGCCGGGAGCGA
The DNA here is from genome assembly GCF_053592655.1 of Streptosporangium sp. NPDC002607. Taxonomy (NCBI): domain Bacteria; kingdom Bacillati; phylum Actinomycetota; class Actinomycetes; order Streptosporangiales; family Streptosporangiaceae; genus Streptosporangium; species Streptosporangium sp. NPDC002607. The sequence continues at coordinate 99,078 of NZ_JBSFWD010000006.1, read as the reverse complement.
CGCCGAAGAAGCCCGCCTCGGGGTTGATGGCCCGCAGCTTTCCGTCGTCACCGAAGCGCATCCAGGCGATGTCGTCGCCGATCGTCTCGACCTTCCAGCCCGGGATGGTCGGCTGGAGCATGGCGAGGTTCGTCTTGCCGCACGCGCTCGGGAAGGCCGCCGCGACGTAGCGCGTCTCCCCTGAAGGCGGGGTGAGCTTGAGGATGAGCATGTGCTCGGCCAGCCAGCCCTCGTCCCGGGCCATCGTGCTGGCGATCCGCAGTGCGTAGCACTTCTTGCCGAGCAGGGCGTTGCCGCCGTACCCCGAGCCGTAGGACCAGATCTCGCGGGTCTCGGGGAAGTGGCTGATGTACTTGGAGGCGTTGCACGGCCACGGCACGTCGTCCTGACCGGGTTCGAGCGGGGCGCCGACCGAGTGGACCGCCTTGACGTAGCCGCCGCGCTCCTCGATGAGGCGCAGCGCGTCCTCGCCCATCCGGGTCATGACGCGCATCGACACGACCACGTACGGCGAGTCGGTGATCTCCACACCGAGCTGGGAGATCTCACCACCCAGCGGCCCCATGCAGAACGGCACGACGTACATCGTCCGGCCGCGCATGCTGCCCTTGAAGATCTCGCCGAAGGTGCGGCGCATCTCGGCGGGGGCGATCCAGTTGTTGGTCGGCCCGGCATCCTCCTCGCGCTCGGAGCAGATGTAGGTCCGGTCCTCGACCCGGGCGACGTCGCTGGGGTCGGAGGCGGCGTGGAAGCTGTTCTGCCGCTTGGCCAGGCGTGTGAAGGTCCCTCGCTCGACCAGCAGGTTCGTCAGGCGCGTCCATTCGGCCTCGGAGCCGTCGCACCATTCGATCCGGTCCGGCTGTGTCAGCTCGGCGATCTCCCTGACCCATTCGGCCAGTTCCGCATGACTGGTCGGGCTGGTGGTGTTCACGTCTACGGTAAGGGACACTGCTCGGGCTCCTTTACGCTTCACGGGGCCAAAACATCATTAACGACGGAACCGCGCTTAATCCAATTGGCGTAGACCAGTGAATTCGCGCGATCAGATGTCAAGGCGCTTCCGGCCCGGCGCCCCCGAAGGCGTATGGCCTGGCAGGAGCCACAGGGCTCTGAAACCCCTACCCAGAAAAAACGGCCCTAAAAAAAGCCTTTCCCGCAGTGGTATAGGCCAATGAGAAAGGTCTAAACCAATCAGCGGACAGGTTCAGACCAATTTATCGGCCATCCCCGCTGCCCAGCCTCAGGAATTCACGTCGGGCCCGGCGGCCCGGACACGGTCGACGTGCCGTAGCGCGTCCCTCAGATCCGCCAGCCAGGTGTCGGTGTGGTCGCCCACCAGACGTACGCACCAGGCGAGCGCGTCACTGCGGCTGCGGGCCACCCCCGCGGCCACCAGGGTGTCGAGCACCCGGCGCTCCGACTGCCTGAGCCTGGTCATGACGGGCACCGACAGTGTGGTGAACATCACCGTCTCGCCGCCGACCGCGACCCCCCAGGAGACCTTCCTGCGGAATCGCTGCTCGGCCTCCAGCGCGATCTCCACGCGCCGCTCCCTGGTCTCCTCGCGGAAGCGCAGGATGCCGCCCTCCAGCGCGGCGGAACGCTCCACCTCCGAGACGTCGTCGCCGAGCACGGGAGCCCGGAGCCTGCCGACCACCGCGATCTCCTCGCGGTCCAGCACGATCTCAGGCTCGCCTTCGAACCATTCCCGGGGCAGCCGTCCCGAGAACCAGCCGCGCAGCTTCTCCATTGTTTTATCTTTTTCCATGTAATTTAGATTACAACGTTCACGGCCGCTGTCCATGGCGGCCCGCGCAGACGCGAGAATCGGCGAATGAGATCACCCCAACGCGCCGGAGGGCTGCGCGAGCGCAAGAAGGCGAAGACCCGCCGTGCGATTCAGGAGCACGCGCTGCGTCTGTTCGCCGAGCGGGGATACGAGGCCACGACCGTCGAGCAGGTCGCCGAGGCGGCGGAGGTGTCGCCGAGCACCTTCTTCCGCTACTTCCCCACCAAGGAGGACGTGGTCGTCCAGGACGGGTACGACTCGCTGATCGTCTCCGCGCTCCGCGAGAGCAGCCCGGAGGCGACACCCGTCGACGCGTTCCGGCAGGCCGTACGGGCCGTGTTCGAGGGCTTCCGGGCCGAGGACTTCTCGCGGGCCGCCGCCATGACCCGGCTCATCCTCTCCGTGCCCGCGCTGCGGGCCAGGCGGCTCCAGTCCGCCGCCGGCACGCACGCGGCGATATGTACGGAGATCGCCTCCCGTACCGGCCGCGATCCCCACGACCTCGCCGTCGAGACCTTCGCCGCCGCGGTGATCGGAGCCATGCTCCCCTCCATCGCCCGCTGGGCCGCGAACCCCTCGGAGAACCTGCCCGACCTCCTCGACACCGCCCTCGTCCGGCTCGCCGCCGGCCTCCCGCTCACCGGCACGCAGTAGGCGAAAGATCCAAGGGACGGGGCCTAGCGGACGCGGGCGGCGACCGCCGGGCTGACCCGCACGGCCCCGGCGAAGTTGCGGGTGGTGACGGGGACGAGCTTGACCACGTCGCCGGTCCTGGGAGCGTGCAGCATCTTGCCGTCCCCCCAGTAGATCGCCACGTGCGAGACGTAGCCGGGGTTGGTGGGGTCGTGCCGCCAGAACAGCAGGTCCCCCGGCTGGGCCTGGGCGAGCGGGACCTGCGGGCCCGAGACGAACTGCTGGTGCGTCACCCGGGGCACCTTGATCCCCGCCTGGGCGTACGCCCACTGGACCAGGCCCGAGCAGTCGAAGCTGTCCGGACCTTCCGCGCCCCACACGTACGGGCGGCCGAGCTTGCTGATCGCGGCGGTGAGCGCGGTCCTGACCTGGGGAGTGGTCATGAAGGAACCGACCGGCCAGTTCGTGCTCCGGGGGACCGTCAGCACCGGGTTGATCACGGCGACCTGCCCTCCCTTGGGCAGTACGCGCAGGAGCGCGCGGCGCAGCTTCGCGGAGTCGGCCTTCGGGGCGCTCACCACGAGCGCGTTGTTCTCCGGGATGCCCAGTGCGCGGGCGGTCGGCCGGGAGACCACCGCGTCGATGGCGCCCATGCCCATCGTGGCGTAGGCGCCGACCCGCAGGTTCTGCCCGGCGGTGGTGAACGTCTTGCCCAGCGGCATGCCCCCGTCGTTGCCCAGGACGAAGGAGACGGCGACCTCCCCGGCCGAGACGTTCCGCCAGAGCCTGTCGGAGCGCGCCGTCGGCTTGGGGGTGTAGGCGCGGAACGTCGAGGGGTTCACCCCGAGCGTCTGAACCCGCTTGCCGTCCAGGATCACCTCCGCGGCGTCGGCGCGCTCCACCGCCCGCACCCCGGAGAGCTGGGCGACCTTGGCCACCACCGCCGAGCTGAGCGGCCTGGGCGCCACGACGAAGAGATGCGGTTTCCGCATCGAGGTCAGCGGCGCCACCGGAGCGGGCGCCTGCGCGGGCTGGACGGGCTTCGCCACCTGGGTCGGCACGGTGGCGACGGACCTGCGCATGGTGACCGTCTCCGGATCGGCCTCCGGCATCTGCGTGTAGATCATCAGACCGGTGGCCAGCACGCCGACGAGCAGAACGGCGAGGATCGGGACCGCCTGCCTCATCAGACGGGCGGTGTGGCGGCTGTAGCGGAGACGGGGACGGTAGGCGAGGTCCTGGCGGGCCTCCCGGATCAGGTCGGAGACACGTGGCCGCCGATCGAACACGACATATCCCCTTCTCCCACCGGGCCAGCCCTATGAGGGTGCCGTACACCGCCCGGCGATGCACGCAAACCCACCAAAAAGCGTCTTATCTGCAATACGGCCGCAAGACTACAAACCCTCCGCCAAATCCTCCAAGACATGGCAATCCGCCGGGACACCCGTCCCGGCGGATCAACAGATCATCGGAGTATGGGGAGGTCAGTTGCCGATGTACGGCACGGCCTCAAGGATCTCGACGGTGTTGGAACGGCCGTTCGGCATGGTGTAGGTCGCCTTCTCACCGATCTTCTTGCCGTTGATCGCCGAGCCGAGAGGCGACTTGGGCGAGTAGACGTCGATCGGGGCACCGCTCTCCTCGCGGGAGGCCAGCAGGAAGGCGACCTCCTCGTCGTCGCCCTCGAAGCGGACGGTGACGGTCATTCCCGGGCCGACCACGCCTTCGGTGCGGGGTGCCTCACCGACCTTGGCGCTGTCCAGGATCTGACGGAGGTGGAAGATGCGGGCCTCCATCTTGCCCTGCTCGTCCTTGGCGGCGTGGTAGCCACCGTTCTCCTTCAGGTCGCCCTCTTCGCGGGCCGCCTCGATCTTCTTGGCGATGTCGACGCGCCCGGGCCCCGAGAGATGCTCGAACTCAGCCTTCAGGCGGTCGTACGCCTCCTGAGTGAGCCAGGTGACGCTCTCGTTGTGGGAGTCGGCCACGGGTTCTCCTTGCTTCCTCTAGGGGGCTTCGTGCTTGGGGGTTGCGGACGGTCGAATCTCGACAGGCTAACAAGTTAGGCCTTCGTCCGCCTCCTCAAATGTCTCACTATACGAGATAGCAGTACTGGACATGAACGGAAGTGGCCTGAGCACTGGTCTCTAGCCGTTCGGTAAGCCGAACATACCCCTCACCAGCCGGGATATTGACCTCCTTGCTGCCGACCTCGACGTGGCTGACGTCGGTGGCCCGCAGGCGGCAGAGCGCCGCGCGCTCGGTTGGTTTGAAGACCTCGAACATGATCTGCGCAGAATCGCCGCGGCCGGCATCGAACGCGATGAGCTGGTCGATGACTTCCGTGTTGCCCTTGGACGCCCACATCACGTAGCCCCAGCCCCCCGCGCACACGGCGCAGAGGATCGCGATCACGACGTGCACGACGAAGCGTCCCCTGCGCTCCGGACGGTCGGGAAAATCGTCCGGGGTGCCGAGGATCGGGCCGTTCTGACGGCCCTTCTCGGCTTCGCTGGTGGCCATGACGGAATCTCCCTGCACTACCTCGGTGTTATCCGAGACAATTGTCCCCTGCGGGGGCCTCGCCCTCGCGACCGCCCAAGAGAAACTAACCTCTTTACAGAGTGACGTAAGCCGAGGGCGCGCGGGGCACCGCGTCGAGCGGAGCGGGGGATACGGCCAGGTTAGGCCGTCCGCGAGGCGACCGACGACGATCCGAAGCGCGACCGACACAGAGGAGACACCGAGCCCGTGAGTGCACCACTCAGGCTGATGGCCGTCCACGCGCATCCCGACGACGAGTCGAGCAAAGGCGCCGCCACCATGGCGCGCTACGTGGCCGAGGGCGTGGACGTGCTGGTCTGTACGCTCACCGGGGGCGAACGCGGGTCGATCCTGAACCCCAAGATGGAGCGTCCGGAGATCCTGGAGAACATCGGCGAGGTGCGGCGCCTGGAGATGGAGCGCGCCCGCGAGATCCTCGGCGTGCGGCAGCGCTTCATGGGGTTCGTCGACTCCGGCCTGCCCGAGGACGAGAGCGAACCACTACCCGAGGGCTGCTTCGCCCTGCAGCCCCTCCAGGTCGCCTCGGCCTCGCTGGTGGCGGCCGTCCGCGAGTTCAGGCCGCACGTCATCCTCACCTACGACGACGACGGCGGCTATCCGCACCCCGACCACATCATGACCAACCGGGTCTCGGTGGAGGCGTTCGAGGCGGCGGGCGACCCCGACCGTTACCCGGGCACCGGTGAGCCCTGGCAGCCCCTGAAGCTCTACTACCACATGGGTTTCACCAAGGACCGGTTCGAGGCGCTGCACGAGGCGATGAACTCCCGCGGCATGGGCTCCCCCTACGCCGACTGGATCTCCCGCTGGGAGGACCGCCCGCAGAAGTGGCCGGTGACCACCCGGGTCCCCTGCGGCGACTACTTCGAGATCCGCGACGAGGCGCTGCTCGCGCACGCCACCCAGGTCGATCCGGACGGCTTCTGGTTCGTCTGCCCGCGCGACCTGCAGCGTGAGATCTGGCCGACCGAGGACTACCACCTGGCCCGCGCGCTCGTGGACGTCGAGCTTCCCGAGGACGACCTGTTCACCGGAATCCACGCGGACACGGTCTCGCACGCCTGCCACTGACACGACCGGGAGGCGGCGGTGGCAGACTTGACGTGTGATTACACCTAACGTCCTCGATGAGTCCGTCGTCAATCCTGGCCTCGTGGGCTTCCTCGTCGTGGCGGCGATGGGGGTCGCCCTCTACCTGCTCGTCAAGTCGATGAGGAGGCAGATCTCCAGGATCGAGGTCCCCTCCGAGGCCGAGCTGAGGAAGCAGCAGAGCACCGCCGGCAGCACGACACCGACCGCCCCCTAGTCCGACCCCGCGTACGCCCCGGCCTGCCGGAGGCGATCGAGGGGCGACCGGGGGCGATCATCCACATCGCCCGATCCCCGGCCGGTGACGGCATGACACGCGCGAAAACCCGCCCGGCAGGGCCGACACCCCGAGGACGAGCATGGCCGACGACATCAAGGTCTCCGACAATCACGAGGCCGCCCGCTTCGAGATCCTGCTGGACGGCGGGGTCGCCGGGTTCGCCGCGTACCGGCTCCGGTCCGGGAAGATCATTTTCACGCACACCGAGATCCTCCCCGAGTTCGAGGGCAGGGGCCTGGGCGGGCGGCTGGCCGCCGCGGCTCTCGACGCGAGCCGCGCCTCCGACCGGATGGTCGTGCCGCTCTGCCCGTTCATCGCCCGCTACATCCGGCGCCACCCCGAATACCGGGATCTGGTGCCGGAGAGCTACCTCGACCTCCTGGACGAGGACGCCTGACCTCGGCGGCCGTACGGCAGGCACCCGGTTCTCCGGACCCGGCCGCTCCGCGCGTCCCGGCCGTCGGTCCGTCGAGGACCGGACCGCGGCCCTCGCCCTCAGTCCCCGAGGGCGTCCGTCGAGGACCAGGCTCGCTCCAGCGCCCTGGGCAGGCCCCAGCGGCCCAGCGGGGTGAGCACCTCGGTCCTGTCGACGATCCCGAGACACGCCCAGAGCGGGGTGACCGAGCTGAAGAGCGTCTCGGCCGCTTCCAGGTCCTCCGGCTCGTCCATGTCGACGTCGATGTCCTCCGACTCGGCGATGAGCCGGGCGATCCGCTCGGGCGAGGCCAGCACCCCGGGACCGCGCCTGGCCAGGGCCGCGACCACGGCCAGCCAGTCGGCGTGGTGGATCGCGCACAGGGCGGCCAGCACCGAGTCCTCGTGGCTGAGTTCCCCGTCCAGGTCGGTGAAGACCTCCAGCCGGTCCTCCTCCTCCGGCAGGTCGGAGATCGGCCCCGCGATACCCGCCGTGACGGTCAGCCAGAGCTCCTCGTCGTCGGCCGGCAGCGGCTCCCCCTCGTACCCGGCGCAGGCCCGCAGCACGTTTCCCGGATAGCCGGGGCCGGCCAGCACCTCGCGCAACCGGGTGGCCGCGGCCCGCAGCTCCCTGACAGGCCGCTCGGGCTCGGGCAGCTCGGCCAGGATGCGCCGCAGCTCGCCCAGGGCGAACGCCTCCTCCTCGTCCCAGGCGGCGAACAGCTCCTCGTCCTGCTCGTCGGAGACCGCGGTTCCCGGGACTCGCCCGTCGGGCAGCGGGCCGGTGAGCCAGCGCTCCTGGAAGTCCGCGTAGACCTCCCTGGCCTGCTCGTCACCCCGCGCGAGCGCGTCCGGGTCGATCTCCCCCGCGGCGACCCGCTCCTCCAGGTAGGCGACCAGCCGGTTGAACATCTCCTCGCCGACCGGTCCCCGCTCGTCCTCCTCGGGCCAGACGAAGAAGCTGCGGGTGAGCAGGAGCGGCTCGGTGCCCGTGGACTCCATCCAGCGCTGCACGTCCCCCACGGTCGCGCCACCGGACTCGATCGCGCTGAGGGTCGCCTTCGCGGAGTCCCAGAACGGCACCGACAGCGGGTTGCCCGCCGCCAGCAGCGCCCGCCTCAGATCGGGCAGCGCCACCAGCGCCACTCCGGACGGCACGGCGAGCAGCGCGCGGGCAACATCACGCCGGGTCAGCTCGGAAGCCGCCCTTCCGGCGTGCACACAGACGAAGTCGAGATCCACGCCCAGTGAGCCTACGCCCGAAGCGCGATGAACACACCTTCCCCCGGCCTGCGGCTCGCGAGCCCCGTCGCGGGAGGCGTCCGGGCAGACGACCACACACCCCGACGGAAGGGGCTGACCCGGGCCACCCCCTGGCGCACGACCGTGCGACGGGGGATCTCCTCAAGCCTGCCGGACCGCCGGAGCGATCGGCGCGCGGGCAGGGCGTTCGCGGTGCTCTCATGGCGGAACCTTCCGGCGCCGGGGACGGGCGCCCTGCCCGTGGCCGTCAACCGGGGTCCGGCCAAGTGTCGGTGTCCCTCTCTCGGTCTAGGGTGAGAAGAACCGTGACGCGCGATATCCGCGCACCTCGCGAGGAGAAGTACGCACCGCGTACACCGGAAGGGTCTTCATGAACCGCTTGAAGGACGCGACGAGCCCCTACCTGCTGCAGCACGCGGACAATCCCGTCGACTGGTTCGCCTGGGGGGACGAGGCCTTCGCGGAGGCACGGCGACGGAACGTACCCCTGCTGATCAGCGTCGGCTACTCGGCGTGTCACTGGTGTCACGTGATGGCTCACGAGTCGTTCGAGGATCCCGGCACGGCCGCGCTGATGAACGAGCACTTCGTCAATGTGAAGGTCGATCGCGAGGAGCGTCCGGACGTCGACGCGGTCTACATGACGGCCACCCAGGCCATGACAGGCCAGGGCGGGTGGCCGATGACCGTCTTCGCCACCCCGGAGGGCCACCCCTTCTACACCGGCACCTACTTTCCCAGGCAGCAGTTCCAGCGGCTGCTGGCCGGGGTGTCGAACGCCTGGAACGGCGACCGGGAGACGGTGCTCGAACAGAGCTCGAAGATCGTGGAGGCGCTGAACGAGCGGTCGGCGATGCCGTCGGGGCCGCTGCCCACGCCGAGCACGCTCACCCGGGCCGTGCAGAGCCTGGCCGAGTCCTTCGACTCGGCCCGTGGCGGCTTCGGCGGAGCGCCCAAGTTCCCGCCGTCGATGGCCCTGGAGTTCCTGCTGCGCTACGGCGCGACCCCCACCGGCGAGGATGCGCGGGCGACCGCGAACGCGGCGACGTCCATGGCCGACCGGACGCTGGAGGCCATGGCCAGGGGTGGCATCTACGACCAGCTCGGCGGCGGGTTCGCCCGCTACAGCGTGGACGCGGACTGGGTGGTGCCGCACTTCGAGAAGATGCTCTACGACAACGCCCTGCTCCTGCGGGTCTACACGCACTGGTGGCGCTCAGGCGGCTCCGCCCTGGGCAGGCGGGTGGCGCTGGAGACCGCCGACTGGCTGCTGGCCGAGATGCGCACCCCCGAGGGGGGCTTCGCCTCCGCCCTGGACGCCGACAGCGAGGGCGTGGAGGGCAAGTTCTACGCCTGGACCCCCCGGGAGCTCCGCGAGGTCCTCGGCGGGGAGGACGGCGCCTGGGCGATCGACCTGTTCGAGGTGACGGGGACGTTCGAGCACGGCACCTCGGTGCTCCAGCTCCCCTACGACCCCAGCGATCCCGAGCGGTTCGCCCGGGTGCGCTCCGCGCTGCTGGCCGCGCGGGCCCGCCGGGTGCGGCCCGGGCGCGACGACAAGGTGGTGGCCGCCTGGAACGGCCTGGCCATCGCCGCCCTCGCCGAGACCGGCGCCCTGTTCGACCGGCCGGACCTCGTCGAGGCGGCACGCGAGGCGGCCACCCTGATCGACGACCTCCACCTGGACGGCGACCGGCTGCTGCGCACGTCCCGCGACGGCCGCGCCGGCACCAACGCGGGGGTCCTGGAAGACTACGCCGACCTCGCTGAGGGCCTGCTGACCCTTTCCGGGGTGACCGGGGAGGTCCGCTGGTTCCGGCGGGCCGAGTCGCTGCTGGAGACCGTTCTGGAGCGGTTCTCCGATGGCTCCGGCGGGTTCTACGACACCGCCGACGACGCCGAGCGGCTCTTCCAGCGCCCGCAGGACCCGACGGACAACGCCACCCCCTCCGGCCAGTTCGCCGCCGCGGGGGCGCTGCTGTCGTACGCGGCGCTGACCGGCTCGTCCCGGCACAGGGCGGCGGCCGAGGCGGCCCTGGGCACGGTCACCGTCCTGGCCGACAGGCACGCCCGGTTCGCCGGGTGGGGCCTGGCGGTGGCACAGGCGGCGGTGGCCGGCCCGATCGAGGTCGCGGTCGTGGGGCCGGCCGGCGATCCGGCGACGGCGGCCCTGCACCGGGCCGCTCTGATGTCATCCCTGCCCGGCCTGGTCCTGGCGCTCGGGGAGCCCGATTCCGGCGAGATCCCGCTCCTGGCCGGCCGGGGCCTGGTGGGAGGCGCGCCCGCGGCCTACGTATGCCGTGGCTTCACCTGCCGGATGCCCGTCATCACCCCCACGGCCCTGCGAGCCGAGCTGGCGGGCGGGGCGTAGGGTCACTCGCCCCCCGTGGGGGCGACGACACGGCGGCCCAGGCCGTCGAGACCGAGCCCGTCGCCGCCTCCGTCCTGGCCCCCCGGGCCGTTACCGGGGCCGCCCTGCCCCTCGTCGCCCGGCGCAGAGGTCTGGCCGGGGCCGGGGGTCTCCGGTCCGGGACTCGTGCTCTGGCTGGGGCCGAAAGTGCCGGGCTCGTCGGGGTTGGGGGTGGCAAAGCCCTGGTCACCGCCCTGGTCGTCGTACCGGCCGCCGGAGCCGTAGTCGTCGTACGGGTTGGAGTAGCCGTAGCTGGACGGCTCCTTGAACTCCTTGACCGGCTTGCCGTCCATCGCCTCGGTCATGAAGGCGCGCCAGATCTGGGCGGGATAGGATCCGCCGTACTGGGCGCTGCCGTTCACGGTCACCGGCTTGTTGTCGTCGCGGAACATGTTGACCGCCGTCGCCAGCTGCGGGGTGAACCCGGCGAACCACACGGCCGCCGACTCGTCCGTGGTGCCGGTCTTGCCCGCCACGGGGCGGTCGTACAGGCGGGCGCCCGAGCCGGTGCCCGCCTCGACGACCTGGGTCAGCGCGTAGGTGGCGTCGATGGCCGCCTGCTCGCTGAAGGCGCGCTTCCCCTTGGTGGAGCTCTTCACCACCCTTCCGTCGGCGTCGGTGACCGAGCGGATCACATGGGCCTCGCGGTGGACGCCCTCCGCGGCGAAGGTGGCGAAGCCCGAGGCGTTCTGCACCGCGCTCACCGAGGCCACGCCGAGCGGGAGGGTGGCCGCGGCCCGATGCGGGTCGAGCTGTTTGCCGGGGATTCCGGCGGCCTCGGCGACCTTGACCACCTTGTTCAGGCCGACCTTCTGGGCGAGGTCGACGAAGGCGGTGTTCACCGAGCTCTGGGTCGCCTTGACGAGGTTGACCTGGCCGTAGGAGTAGCCGCCCGAGTTGGGGATGTCGGCGGAGGCGATCCGCAGCGGCGAGTTGCCGTCGACCCTGGTGTCCAGGCCGAAGCCGTTGTTCAGGGCCGCGGCCAGCGTGTACGCCTTGAAGGTCGATCCGGCCTGCACCTTGGCCGAGAACGAGTTGTCGAACTTGTTGGCGGCGTAGTCGCGGCCGCCGTAGAAGGCGAGGACCTCACCGGTCGCGGGATCGACGGCGGCCAGCCCGGTGCGGACCTTCTTGGGGGTGTTCTCCGGCAGGACCGAGGTGACGGCGCGCTCGGCGGCGGCCATCAGGTTCTTGTCGAAGGTCGATACGATCTTCAGCCCGCCCTGGTTGATGACCTCGTCGGTGTAGCCCCTGCTTTTGAGCTCGGCCGCCACCTGGTCGAGCATGTAGCCCTCCTGCCCCTTGGGCGCGAAGATCGCCTTGGGCTTTCTGAGGGTGGGGAAGGTCACCTCGGCGGCCTCGGTGGAGGTGACGGCCCCGATGGCCACCATCCCGTCGATCACCGACCTCCAGCGGTCCCTGGCCGCGTAGAGGTCCGCGCCCTGCGGGTCGGCGAACCTGGAGGGCTGCTGGATCACCGCGGCGAGGTAGGCGCCCTCGGCGAGGGTCAGCTTGCCCACGTCCTTGCGGAAGTAGGCGTCGGCCGCCGCCTGGACCCCGTCGGCGCCCCGGCCGAAGTAGATCGTGTTGAGGTACTGCTCCAGCACCCAGTCCTTCGACTTCGACTGGTCCACCTTCAGGGAGATCATGATCTCCTTGAGCTTGCGGATTATGGAACGTTCCTGACTGAGACCGCTGTAGTAGTTGCGGACCATCTGCTGGGTGATCGTGGAGCCACCCTGAAGCTGCTGCCCGGTGACCGTGGACCACATGGCCCGGAAGGTGCCCTTGAGGGAGATGCCCTGGTCGTTGTAGAACGAGCGGTTCTCCGCGGCGATGACCGCGTTCCGCAGGCTCTGCGGAACCTTGTCCAGGGTCACGCTCTTGCGGTTGACACCCTGCTTGGCCAGCACGGTCTTGCCGTCGCGGTAGAAGATCACCGAGCCCTGCGCGGTGGCTCTGGGCTGCGTGCTGTCCGGGATGGGGGTCATCGCCCACACCACCCCGAGCAGTCCGATCACCGAGATGACACCGACGCCGAAGACGATGAGTGTGATCCGCAGGAGCTTCCTCCTGGGACTGCCCGTCCCGCCCTTTAGCACGCGTGACCCCCCGATCGGATCCGTCGCAGACCCCCACGGTTGCGCGGACCGTTAAGGGTAAACGATGGATAACGGTGTCTGGCCCCTGCTTGGCATGGTACGGCTAGCTCCTCCCCTTGCGTGGGACATCGGCCACCAAAGGCAGAACACGGTATGGCACAGGGGTGTCCAAGGCGATCACCGACGAGGTCCTGACCACGCCCCGGACGTCAACGATCAGGTCAATTACCCGCTGCAGATCGGCATTGCTGCGCGCCACCACGCGGCAGTGCATGTCGTCACCACCGGTGATCGTGTGCACCTCCAGCACCTCGGGGATGGCCGCGAGTTGCACGGCGACCGGATCGTGCCCGCTGACCTGGCGGATCTGCAGGGTCACGAACGCGGTCACGTCGTAGCCGAGCGCCGCGGGGGCGATGTCCGGGCCGAACCCGGTGACCACCCCCCGGGCGACCAGCCGGTCGAGGCGTGCCTGCACGGTCCCCCTGGCCACTCCGAGCCGCCGCGAGCACTCCAGCACCCCGAGTCTGGGCTCCGCCGCGAGCAGGGCGATGAGGCGGGCGTCGAGCTGATCGATCGTCATGATGTACAGGTGCTCCGCGATGATCGGCAACTGATTGTGCATATTGTGCACTATTTCAAGTGAGTGTTGCACAAACAGACCAGCAAATCAGAAAGTACTCGCATGAGCGATATCTTTCCGGTGAACGGTATGGACTCCGTGGTTTTCGCGGTGGGCAACGCCAAGCAGGCCGCCCACTACTACTCCAGCGCGTTCGGCATGCGGCTCGTGGCCTATCGGGGCCCGGAGAACGGCAGCCGCGACGAGGTGGCGTACGTCCTCACCTCGGGCGCCGCCAGATTCGAGTTCCGCGGGGCGGTGCGCCCCGGCACCGAGGTCGCCCGCCATGTGGCCGAGCACGGTGACGGCGTGATCGACCTCGCCATCGAGGTCCCCGACGTGGACACGGCCTACGCCCATGCGCTCGCCCAGGGCGCACGTGGGCTGTCGGAGCCGAGGGTGCTGGAGGACGAGCACGGCAAGGTGGTGGTCGCGGCGATCGCCACCTACGGCGAGACCCGGCACACCCTCGTCGACAGGTCCAACTACAGCGGTGTCTACCTGCCCGGCTACCTCCCGGCGGAACCCCTGGTCGCGGCCCCCGACGTGAAGAACGGCCGCCTGTTCCAGGCCGTCGACCACTGCGTCGGCAACGTGGAACTCGGCAAGATGGACGAGTGGGTGGAGTTCTACAAGCGGGTCATGGGCTTCACCAACATGGCGGAGTTCATCGGCGACGACATCGCCACCGAATACTCGGCGTTGATGTCCAAGGTGGTCGCGGACGGCACCCGCAAGGTGAAGTTCCCGCTCAACGAGCCGGCGATCTCCAAGAAGAAGTCGCAGATCGACGAGTACCTGGAGTTCTACGGCGGCCCCGGCGTGCAGCACATCGCGCTGGCCACCAACGACATCCTCGGCACCGTCGACCGCATGCGCGAGGCCGGGGTCAGCTTCCTGGACACTCCCGCCTCCTACTACGACGACCCGGAACTGCGCGCCCGCATCGGCGAGGTCCGCGCGCCGATCGAGGAGCTGAAGAAGCGCGGGATCCTGGTCGACCGGGACGAGGACGGCTACCTGCTGCAGATCTTCACCAAGCCGGTGCAGGACCGTCCGACCGTGTTCTTCGAGCTGATCGAGCGGCACGGCTCGCTCGGCTTCGGCAAGGGCAACTTCAAGGCGCTCTTCGAGGCGATCGAGCGTGAGCAGGACCTCAGGGGAAACCTGTGATCGCGGCTCAGAGGTAACCCACAACCGCCTTTGGCTTTGTGATGGCGCTCTTCCGGCAATTACCCATGAATGGGATCAATACCGCCACCACCGGATGACCAGGGATCGGACCCATGGTCCGATCCCGCTCCGCCGGGGCCGGGCCACCCAGGCCCCGGCCCCGGTCCTCACCACGGCCCCGGCCCGGAACCCGGCCCCGGCTACACCCCCGGTCCCGGCTACGGTCCCGGTCCCGGTCCCGGTTACGGCGGGGGGCCCTTCGGCGGGTCCCCCCAGGCCGGGGACATGCGGCTGGGCGGACGATGGCGCCGCCTGTTCGCGGGCATCCTCGACCTCGTCATCATCAGCCTCATCTCCTCGCCGTTCAGCTACCGGACCGTCAGCACCGTCACGGGCTCCGAGGGCTTCGTCACGATAACGCCCCGCGCGGAGACCCTCCTGGTGGCGGTGATCGGCTTTCTGTACTACTGGCTGCTGACCGCCTTCTGGAACGGGCAGACGCTCGGCAAGCGCCTCTTCCACCTGCGCGTGACCGACCTCGGCGGGCGGAGGACCGACGTCGGGCAGACCGCGATTCGCGAGCTGGTCCGGTGGGTGATGTACATCACCTGCTGCCTGGGGTGGATAGACCTGGCTTTCATCCTTTTTCAGTCACGCAAGCAGGCCGTGCACGACATCGCAGCCAGAACGCTTGTCATAGACGCCTGATCGACGCAGGTCAGTCGCGTAGTGTGCCATGCACGAGCTCGGCTCAGCGGGCCGGGGAAGGGGTGTTACGGGTATGGCGTCCAAACGGCTGGCCACCACGGCGACCGCCGCTCTGCTCAGCACGCTCGGGACCATCGGCACGGTCGCCTGTGCCGCGTCGAGCGGGGAGAGCGTCCCTGCGGGAAGCTCCGCGGTGAACTCGACGGCGAACTCGACGGTGTCTGGCCCCTCCGCCTCCCCCATGTCCAGCTCCGCCGCCGACAACAAGGCCAGGCCCGGCGCCCCCGGGATCGGCGACCCCGACTTCCCCACCGACGGCAACGGCGGCTACGACGTCGACCACTACCTGCTCAAGCTGGGCTACACCCCGTCTTCCAAGCACCTGGCCGGGACGGCCAGGATCGAGGCCCGGGCCACCCAGCACCTGGCGAGCTTCAACCTCGATCTCTCGGGCTTCACGGTCAGCCGGATCACCGTGGACGGCAGGCCCGCGAGATTCGACCGGGCCGGAAGCGAGCTCACCGTCACCCCCGCCGAGTCCATCCCGGACGACGCGACGTTCGCC
The DNA here is from genome assembly GCF_053592655.1 of Streptosporangium sp. NPDC002607. Taxonomy (NCBI): domain Bacteria; kingdom Bacillati; phylum Actinomycetota; class Actinomycetes; order Streptosporangiales; family Streptosporangiaceae; genus Streptosporangium; species Streptosporangium sp. NPDC002607. Next base: position 83,465 of record NZ_JBSFWD010000006.1, on the reverse strand, counting down.
GTCGAGGTCGCGTACGCCGGAGAGCCCAAACCTGTCCGGAACTCCTCCAACCTGGGCACGTACGGCTTCATTCCGACCCAGGACGGCGCGTTCGTCACGGGTCAGCCCAACGGGGCCAAGACCTGGTTCCCCAGCAACGACCACCCCGCCGACAAGGCGCGCTACGATTTCGAGCTCACCGTGCCCGCGGGGCTGACGGCGCTGGCCAACGGCGAGCTCGTCGGCGAGCCGAGGACCGTCGGGGGCAGGACGACCTTCCGGTGGCGGGAAAGCCACCCGATGGCCAGCTACCTGGCCACCATGACGCTGGGCAGGTTCGAGGTGCTTCAGGGCAAGACCCCTGGAGGCCTGAAGAATCTGGCGGCCGTCGACCCGATCTTCCGTGGCTCGCTGCGGAGGTTGTACGACGTGTCGGGCAAGGTCACCGACTACTGGAGCACGCTCTTCGGCCCCTACCCCTTCTCCTCGACCGGGGGCGTGGTCGACGACTTCCCCGCGGGCTACGCGCTGGAGAACCAGACCAAGCCCATGTACGGCGGGTTCGCCCCCGACGACGACATCATCGCCCACGAGCTGGCCCACCAGTGGTTCGGCGACAGCCTCAGCATCAAGCGGTGGAAGGACCTGTGGCTCAACGAGGGCTTCGCGACCTACGCCGAGTGGCTCTGGTCGGAGCACGAGGGCCGGTCCACCACCGAACAGCTCTTCCGCAGGAACTACGCCGCCGCCGCCGACGCCCCCATCTGGAGCTACGCCCCCGGCCGGGCCAGGCCGGAGGACCTGTTCAACAACTCCGTCTACACCCGGGGCGGTATGACGCTGCACGCGCTCAGGCAGCGGATCGGCGATCCGGCGTTCTTCAAGCTCCTGAAGCAGTGGGTCGCCACGCACAAGTACGGGAGCGTCACGACCCCGGAATTCATCGCGATGGCCGAGAAGATCTCCGGCAAGAACCTCGAAGCCCTCTTCGACGCCTGGTTGTTCACCGCGGAGAAGCCGTCCACCTGGTGACGCGGCGGCGGACCTCGCGGGTCGGGTCCGGCCCGCCGTCGGCCTCCCCTGGGAAGCCGGACGAGACATCCCCGCGCCCGCCCTGACCCGGCTGCGAACCTCGCGGGCCGGGTCCTGGTGACTCAGGTAAAGCTGATCTTGTATCCGTCCGTCCGCAGGGAGCCCAGCACCTCCTCGGAGTGCACCGGCCCCCTGGTCTCCAGCTGAAGCTGCACCTCGACCTCGCCGGGGTGCATGCCCAGCCGCTCGTGCACGATGTCGAGCACGTTGGCGCCGAGTTCCGCCAGCCTGGCCAGCAGCGTCGCCAGCGCACCCGGCCTGTCGGAGAGCGGCACCCGCACGGTGAGATAGCGCCCCGCCGCGGCCAGGCCGTGCCGGAGCACCTTGGCCAGCAGCAGCGGGTCGATGTTGCCCCCGGAGAGCACCGCCACCACGGGCGGCTCGAAGATCCGCGGGTGGGCCAGGATCGCGGCCACCCCGGCCACACCCGCCGGCTCGACGACCTGCTTGGCCCGTTCGAGACAGAGCACCAGCGCCTGGGAGATCTGACTCTCGGTGACGGTGACGACGTTGTCGACCAGATAGTGGATCAGCTCGAAGGGCAGCTCGCCCGGGCGGCCCACGGCGATGCCGTCGGCCATCGTCGAGGCGGGCCGGACCTCGACCGGATGCCCGGCGGCCAGCGACGCCGGGTAGGCGGCGGCCCGCTCGGCCTGGACCCCGACGATCCGCACGCCCGGCCTCAGCGACTTGACCGCCAGCGCGACCCCGGCGGCCAGCCCGCCGCCGCCCAGCGACATCACGATCGTGCCGACCTCGGGGAGCTGCTCCACGATCTCCAGCCCGATCGTGCCCTGCCCGGCGATGACGGCGGGGTGGTCGAAGGGATGGATGAACACCGCTCCGGTCCGCTCGGCATGCTCCCTCGCCCGTTCCAGCGCGACGTCCACGGTGTCTCCCGCGAAGATCACCTCGGCGCCGTACGAGCGGGTGGCGGCCACCTTGGGCAGTGGCGCTCCCTGCGGCATGTAGACCGTCGAGGAGGTCCCGACCAGTCCGGAGGCGAGCGCCACGCCCTGCGCGTGGTTGCCCGCACTGGCCGCGACCACCCCTCGCCGCCGCTCACTCCCGGTCAGCCCGGCGATCCTGACGTACGCCCCCCGGATCTTGAAGGAACCCGAGCGCTGCAGGTGCTCGCACTTGAGGTGGACGGGCCCGCCGACGATGCCCGACAGCACGTGTGAGTGGAGCAGCGGGGTGCGCAGGGCGACGTCGGCCAGCGACTCGCGCGCGGCGACCACATCCTCATAGGTCACCCGGGACTCCGACATGCGGGCCATCGTACGGCGCGCGCTCGCGCTTTCGCACCGGACCGGGCGGGAGCGCGCGCCGGACGGGACTCCGGCCACCACCTGCGATCGCCCCCAGTCGCTTACAAGAACTTCACAAGACGGTGCGGGCAGACTCACGGAGATGGGATCGGAATCGGTTCCTGGACAACACGGAGCGCAAGATGTACGCGGTGGCTCACACCGGGGGGGCAGGGTGTCCTGAGATGACGGACGGGCGGTTCACGAAGGAGGAGTACGTCGAATGGGCGAGGCGGTGGCTCGGCGACCGCCCGATCCCCGGCGAGCTGCTGCGGATGGTCGCCATCCAGGCCGCCCGGCCCCTCGACGCGGGCCGGGAGGCCGACCCGCTGTGCGAGATGGAGATCACCGTGCTGGGGCCGGGGAGCACCCACCCGGTGTTCGACGACGACGCCAACCGGGATATCGGCGGCTCCTGGCCGGAGGTGCTGAGCCACCTGTTCCCCGTCGTGGAGACGTTCAACTCGCCCTCGTACGGCGATGGCGTGTACGGATACTGGCTGCACCCGGATGAGCGGGCGGAGCGACCGCCGATCGTCGCGATCGACAGCGAGGGCACCTTCTTCGCACCGAGGGGCAGCACCCTCCTTGAGGCGCTGATCAACGATTCCGGCGTCGACGGTGCGGCGTTCGAGCGCCTGGCGGACCGGTTCGCCGCCGTCGGCCTGCCGATCTCCCCGCGCAGCCGTGCCGAGATCCCCTCGTCCGCCATCGTCATGGACCCCGAGATCCTGGAGAAGATCGTGGACGCCGAACACCGAGCGGCCCACACCACGAACAGAGCCCTCGCCTCGCGATGACCGTCCGGTCCGAATGGCGGGATCGATCGTTTCTCGGCCCACCCGGCTTCGGCGACGAGCAGCTCAAGATCTGCTGGTCTTAAGGGTGGCCGGCGGATGGGCGGGCGGAGAAGACCAGGACCGAGGCGGTGAAGCCGTGGACGTGGTTGTGGCCGCCCACCGGGCCCACCTCTCCCGCGGCGAAGAACCCGGCCACCCCGATGGGGCCCAGGGTGTCGCGGACGGCGACGGCGTCGTGGTCGGCGCTGCCGAACATGGCCGAGCCCCGGCCGTTGCAGGAGAACAGCAGGGCACCGTCCACCCGGCCGAACTCCTCTCGGTGGGCGTCAAGCAGCTCGTACAGGTCCTCGTCGGCGGTGGCGGCGTCGCGGACCTGGAACCGGACGGTACGCCCGATCTCGACGACGTCACCGATGGCCACCGCCTCACGTTCGGGGTCGATGCCGAGCACACCCCTGATCAGGAAGTCGCCACGCTCGTGCCGCTCCGCGTACTCGTCCATGGCGATGCCGATCTGCAGCCCCGAGGCGACCAGGTCGCGGTCGTCCTCGTCCAGGGCGCTGACGATCTCCTCCAGCCGCGCCAGGGCGGGCTGCCCCGCGAGTTCGAGCAGCAGGTTGTCCTCGACGGAGGTGACGGCCATCGTCGGGCCGATCGGGCGGCAGCCCTGGCTGACCACGGTGCTGACGTTGAGGTCACCGCTGAGCAGCACCCCGACGGCCCCCTCCGTGTAGATCCTCCCGTCGGCGAACAGCCGCACCGCGCCGCGGCCCTGGATCGCGTTGGCCAGACCGCCGATCAGCGGAAGATCTCCCATGACCTCCTCTGAGCGCTCGACGAAACCGTCGGTGGGGAAGGTGTAGGGGTCGGCGAGCAGGATGGCGGCGTGATCGTCGGGGCCGCGGTCGGGCAGGCCGACCACGACGAAGCGATCGTCGGTCCGCAGCGTGTCGAGCGCGAAGGTCGTCAGCCTGGCCCCGCCGAGGGTGGCGGCCCAGGCGCTGACCGCCGGGGTGACCTCCACCCCCTGCCCGTCACCGATGACCCCGGTGGCGCTGCAGCCGAGGACGGCGGCGCCCGGTGCCATGCTCATCGCACGCAGTCCGGCGCGGGAGACGTCGTCGGGATCGTCCCCGCAGATGAAAAAGCAGAGCAGGTCAGCGGGTCCGGACAGACCGGACAGAGCTTGGCGCACCGCGGTCTCGGCTGCGGCGACCAGATCGGACCCCACCGCGAGGCCATCGGCGAAACGGCTCGTCATCAGCGCCACTCGTCTCGCCTCTCCCTCTTGTCTGACGGCTCGCCCGGGAGTGACCGTGGTCTCGCCCGAAGCTCGCCGTGAAGTTCGTGAATGCCGGAACCCTCTGACGTCCCCCTCCGAGGCCGTCCTGACGCTTGATCCTGAAGTCATCCGGTGTCTTGTCTTGGAGCGATTCTCCCCACTGCCGACACAAGCACTCGTGTCAAGCCCCACACAATAGTCAAGATCCGAAAGAGGGATGAGAGTGCCGGATCGGGTGTTGTGGACGTAGGCTCGATCCCGTGCCTCAAATCCCAGAGCCACGTACTCTGCGCGAGCTGCGCACGAGCGGCCATATTCACCGTACGGTAAAGGCCGAGATCCGTGAGAACCTCCTGGCCCGCCTGCGGGCAGGAGAGTCGCGGTTCCCCGGCATCGTGGGCTTCGACGACACCGTCCTGCCATACCTGGAGCGGGCGCTGCTCGCCGGGCATGATCTGGTCCTGCTCGGTGAGCGTGGCCAGGGCAAGACCCGGTTGATCCGCACCGTGACCGGGCTCCTCGACGAGTGGACCCCCGTCGTCGAGGGCTGTGAGATCAACGACCATCCCTACCAGCCCTCGTGCGTCCGCTGCCGCCGCCTGGCCGACGAGGCGGGTGAGGAACTGCCGATCTCCTGGAAACACCGGGACGAGCGGTACGGCGAGAAACTCGCCACCCCGGACACCTCCGTCGGCGACCTGATCGGCGACATCGATCCGATCAAGATCGCTGAGGGGCGCACGCTCGGTGACCCGGAGACCGTCCACTACGGCCTGGTCCCCAGGAGCAACCGGGGCGTGTTCTCCGTCAACGAGCTGCCCGACCTGGCCGAGCGCATCCAGGTCTCGCTGCTCAACGTGCTGGAGGAGCGCGACATCCAGGTCAGGGGCTACAACCTGCGCCTGCCCCTGGACATCCTGCTGATCGCCAGCGCCAACCCCGAGGACTACACCAATCGCGGCCGGATCATCACCCCGCTGAAGGACCGTTTCGGCGCCGAGATCCGCACCCACTACCCGCTCTCGATCGAGACCGAGCTGGTGCTGATCCGTCAGGAGGCCGCTCTCGACCAGGTGGGCGCCGACCTGCCCGACCACCTGATCGAGGTGATCTCCCGCTTCACCCGGCTGGTCCGCGAGTCCACCGCCGTGGACGCGCGCTCGGGCGTCTCGGCACGCTTCTCCATCGCCGCGGCCGAGACCGTGGCCGCCTCAGCCGTCCGGCGTGCGGCGCTGACCGGCGAGGACCACGCGGTGGCCAGGGTCGCCGACCTGCCGGGGATCGTGCACACGCTCCGTGGCAAGGTGGAGTTCGAGGTCAGCGAGGAGGGCCGGGAGACCGAGGTGCTCTCGCACCTGCTTCGCAGGGCGGTGGCCGAGACGTTCCGCGGCACGCTCGGCGGCACGGACCTGGCCCCGCTGCTGGACAGGTTCGCAGAGGGCGTCCAGGTCGAGTCGGGGGTGACGGTCCCGGCGGCCGAGCTGCTGCGCAGGATCGGCCCGGTGCAGGGCCTGGCGAAGATCATGTCCCAGCTCGGCATCGGCGACGAGTCGCCCGGCCACGCCGCCGCCGCACTGGAGTTCGCCCTGGAGGGCCTGTACCTCCTGCGTCGGCTCTCCAAGGACGAGGTGGACGGCACGACGACCTACCGCACCTGAGGTGTCTGGCATGAGCTATCGCTATGGCGAATACCGGGACGGGCCCGACCCGCTCGCCCCTCCGTACGACGTCCGTTCGGCGCTGGACCGGATGGGCGACGCGATCCTGTCCGGTTCCAACCCCGCCCACGCCCTGCGGGACCTGCTCAAGGAGGGCCTGCCGGGCGCGCAGAATCGGCGCGGGCTTGACGATCTGCTCCGCGAGGTGCGGCGCCGGCGCCGGGAGCTGCGCGAGCGCGGGCGCCTGGACGGCACGCTGGAGCGGGCCAGGGCACTGCTGGACAAGGCGATCGGCCAGGAGCGGGCCGAGCTGTTCCCCGACCCCTCGGACGAGGCCAGGCTGCGTGAGGCGGAGCTGGCCGCTCTCCCCGACGACACGGCGAGCGCCATCCGGGAACTGGGGGACTACCAGTGGCGCTCGGCCGCCGCCAGGCAGACCTTCGAGGAACTGCGCGACCTGCTGCGCGGGGAGGTGCTCGACAGCCAGTTCCGCGGCATGCGGCAGGCCCTGGCCAATCCCGACCCCGCCGCCATGGAGCGGGTCAGGGAGATGATGTCCGACCTGAACGACATGCTCGACCGGGATGCCCGTGGCGAGCACACTCAGGCTGATTTCGAGCAGTTCATGTCGAAATATGGGGACATGTTTCCGGAGTCGCCGCGGAACCTGGAGGAGCTGGTCGACACCCTCGCCCGGCGGGCCGCGGCCACCCAGCGCCTGCTGGCCTCCCTGACCCCGGCCCAGCGCGAGGAACTGGGCCGGCTGATCGAGCAGACGCTCGCCCAGGCCGGGCTGGACGAGCAGATGCGCCGCCTGGGCCAGTCCCTGTACGCCCGCCGCCCCGACCTCGCCTGGAACACCCCGGAGCGGCTGAGCGGCGACGAGCCGATGGGGATGTCCGACGCGGTGAGCGCGCTGGACGAGCTCGCCGACCTGACCCAGTTGGAGGCCGCGCTCCGCCAGGACTACCCCGGCGCCCGGATGGACGACATCGACGAGGCCGCGATCCGGCGTGCCCTCGGCCGGGCGGCCGTCGACGACCTGCAGGCGCTCAGGCAGGTCGAGCGCGAGCTGGAGCAGCAGGGCTACCTGCTGCGCCGGCGCGGCAAGCTGGAACTCACCCCGAAGGCCGTCAGGCGCCTGGGGGAGACCGCGCTGCGCCGCGTCTTCGCCTCCCTGGAGAGCGGACGCCGCGGCGATCACGACCAGGTGGACGCCGGCTCGGCCGGTGAGCTCACCGGCTCCTCACGGCCCTGGCGGTTCGGCGACGAGCAGCCGATCGACGTGGTCCGCACGGTGATCAACGGCGTCCGGCGCGGAGGGAGCACCGGCGCGGTGACCCTGTCCGTCGACGACTTCGAGGTGGCCGAGACCGAGCGGCGTACGGCGGCGGCGGTCTGCCTGCTGGTCGACCTGTCCTATTCGATGGCGCTCCGCGGCACCTGGGCAGCCGCCAAGCAGACGGCGATGGCGCTGCAGGCGCTGGTGGCCTCGAAGTTCCCGCAGGACTCGGTGCAGATCATCGGCTTCTCCAACTACGCCCGCGTGCTGCAGCCCGACGAGCTGGCGGGCCTGGAGTGGGACATGGTCCAGGGGACGAACCTGCACCACGCCCTGCTGATCGCCGGGCGCCACCTGGACCGCCACCCCGACTTCGAGCCGGTCGTGCTCGTGGTCACCGATGGTGAGCCCACCGCCCACCTGCGGCGCAACGGCTCGGCGGCCTTCGAGTGGCCGCCCACCCAGGAGACGCTGGAGCTGACGCTCGCCGAGGTCGACAAGATGACCCGGCGCAGGGCGACGCTCAACGTCTTCATGCTCGCCGATGACGAGCGTCTGAAGGATTTCGTGAACGAGGTCGGGCGACGCAACGGCGGCCGGGTCTTCTCTCCCGGCGCCGACCGCCTGGGAGAGTACGTCGTCAGCGACTTCCTGCGGGCCCGCCGCACGCGCTGACGGGTCCCCGGCCTACCTGAGGGGCCCAGAAGTCGGCGTAGCCGTCGAGCGCCAGGTCGAAGCCGTCGTGGTAGTGGCGGTAGGAGCGGTAGCAGGGACGCCACGCCGTGCTGTTGCCGACACCCGCGCGGGCGTCGGCGATCGCGGAGGGGATCCGCCGGGGAGAGAGCAGGAGGCCGCCGCCGAGATAGCGATCGTCGGCGAGGACCGTGGGGGTGCCCGGGTCACCGCTCGCGTAGCGGCCACGGCGCCAGCCGCTCTCCTCGTCCCAGACCAGCGCGTCGCCTCCGGTCAGGCGGACGGTGACGGTGCGCGGGTCACAGGGCCCCTGCCACCAGCTCTCGACCTGGTCACCCAGGGCTTCGACGACGAGGCCGGCATAGTGGGCCGGCTGGTCCCGCCACTCCTCGGTGTACGGCTCAACGTGTTTGACAGCCACGGCTGGCACTCCTTCGTGCCGTCTTATCTCTGTTCGGTGGAAGGCCCGCCCGGCACGACCACGACTTCGCCGCCGGTCTCATCACACGGGAACGGGCTCTGTCGATCCTACTCATCCCCGGGTGTGCTCAGAGCAGGATTCGAAGATCGACCACTCCTCAAACCGTGACCCTTCCGTAACAACGTCTTCGGGACTGCCGCCGTCTACCCAGTAAAGAAAGTTCACCAATTCAAGGGGGAGGAATGAGTCCGATGCTCGCGGGAATTCTCGTGGCACTGATGCTCATTGTCTGCGTCTGCTTCGAGTTGTGCATGGTCCCGCACGGCCGGGACAGGCACGACACCATCGACGGCGAGTGACATCCCCCCGGATGTCCGGCCGACCCGGTCTTCACGGCACCCGCGGGACGACCAAGGGGCCGGAACCCGCCCGCCCGCCGCACCGGAACCTCCTTCAAAAGATCACTGCAGGTCGGTGACGGCCAAGCGAGCCGTACCCGGAAGAGATCGACGAAGACTAATGTCTGGCGCATGACAGACCTGCTGCTCTGGCTGCACATCGGCTTTTCGATCTTCGCCCTGGGCCCGGTGACCGCCGCCATGATGTCCACTCCCAGATTCATCCGTGCCAAGAACGTCGACGTCCTGCGCTACCTGCACAAGACCACCCGTATCTACGGCCTCGCCTCCCTGGGGATCTTCCTGTTCGGCCTGTTGCTGGGCCGCGAGTTCCTCGGCAGGCCGTACCTGTCGGTCTCCATGACGCTCTTCATCGTCACCTTGGGACTGCTGTTCATGGTGGCCCGCGACCAGGGCGCCGCCATCCGGGTCCTCTCCAGCGAGAGCCCGGAGGACGACGCCAAGGTTCAGGTCGGCCGGATCGCCGCGTTCTCCGGCGTGATCGTGCTGATCTGGATCGTCATCCTGGCACTGATGGTCTGGTTCAACCCGGCCTGAGCACGCCCGCGCTCCTACCCCAGCGCCTGGGTGAGGTCGGCGAGGAGATCGTCGATCGACTCGATGCCGACCGACAGGCGGACCAGGTCACCGGGGACCTCCAGCGGCGAGCCCGCCACGGAGGCGTGGGTCATCCGGCCGGGGTGCTCGATCAGCGACTCCACACCGCCGAGCGACTCGCCCAGGGTGAACAGCCTGGTCCGGTCGCACACCTCGACCGCCTCGGCCTCCCCTCCGGCCATCCGGAAGGAGACCATGCCGCCGAAGCGCCTCATCTGCTTGGCCGCCACCTCGTGACCGGGGTGATCGGCCAGGCCCGGATAGAGCACCGAGGTGACCCGCGGATGGGCGAGTAGCAGATCCACCACCCGCTCGGCGTTCGCGCAGTGGCGGTCCATCCGCACCCCGAGCGTCTTGAGACCGCGCAGCGTCAGCCAGGCGTCGAACGGCCCGGCCACCGCGCCCATCGCGTTCTGGTGGTACGCGAGCTCCTCGCCCAGCCCGGCGTCGCGTGCGACGAGCGCGCCGCCGACCACGTCGGAGTGGCCGCCCACGTACTTGGTGGTGGAGTGCACGACGACGTCCGCGCCCAGCGCCAGCGGCTGCTGCAGGTACGGGGAGGCGAAGGTGTTGTCCACCACCAGCAACGCGCCGCAGTCGCGCGCGAGCTGGGCCAGGGCCGCGATGTCCGCGATGCCGAGCAGCGGGTTGGTGGGCGTCTCCACCCAGATGATCCTGGTCTTCTGGGTCACCGCGGCCGCCACCGCCGCCAGGTCGCCCAGCGGCACCGGGTCGTAGTGCAGCCCCCAGCGCTCGTGCACCTTGGCGAACAGACGGTAGGTGCCCCCGTAGGCGTCGTTCGGGATGATGACATGGTCGCCCGGCTTGCAGATCGTGCGGAGCACCGTGTCCTCGGCCGCCAGGCCCGAGGCGAAGGCCAGACCGCGGCTGCCGCCCTCGACCGCGGCCATGGCCTCTTCCAGCGCCGTCCTGGTCGGGTTGGCCGACCGGCTGTACTCATATCCGGCGCGCAGACCGCCCACGCCGTCCTGCTTGTAGGTGGACACCGCGTAGATCGGCGGAACCACCGCCCCGGTGTAGGGGTCGGGTTCCTGACCTGCGTGGATGGCCAGCGTCTCGAATCCTTGGTTCATGGGGTCAACGCTACTCGCAACATTGGCGCCCACAGAGCACGGACAACCGCTCCGCACCACCCTCCGCGACTCCCTCGGCGCACTCCCCTACTAAGGAGCACGAACAACCGTTACGCACCACCCTCCGCGACTCCCTCGGCGCACTCCCCACTGAGGAGCACGGACAACCGTTACGCACCGCCCTTCGTGACTCCCTCGGCGCGCTCCCCGGTGATCCGCGAGAGCAGGACCGGGTCGGCGAGCGTCAGGGCGACGCCGACCAGCAGGCCGACGACCGGCAGCAGAATTCCGACGACAGTCATTTCCCTCTCCCCCTTCGACGTCTCAAGCATCGGTGCGGCCGCCCCGGCACTGCCTCCGCTGAAGGGCCGGTTCGAACCGGGACGGCTCAGCCGAACGGCCGATACGTCATCTCCCCCTTCAGGTTTAGGCTCTGGGACCGTGGGGGAAACGAACCGGCTCGTCTACTGGGTCAAAAGGCTCAGCGAGATCGCGTTGATCGGCTGGCTCCTGCTGCTCCTGCTGCTCGACGTTCTGATCATGACGAGCGCGGGTGGGGAGGCGATGTGGCCGGTTCTGGTGTGCGGTGTGCTGGGCGTCGCGGCGGTGCTGTGGCGCCGCCGCCTGCGGGTCGGCGGGTTCGTCGCCCTGCTGACGGTGTCGTTCCTGTGCAGCCTGGCCGTCGGCGTCGCCGGGGGTAACGGCGGACCCGGCCTGGCCGAGATCGGAACGCTGCTGGTCCTCACCGTCGGCGGGCTGCGCGCGATCGAGCCGGTGCGGCGGGCCGCGCTGTTCTCGCTGGCGGCGATGGTCGTGCTGGAGGCCTCCTGTGTACGCCTGAACGAGACGACCGCCAGTGTGGTCACCGGCTTCCTGCTCTTCGTGGGCTGGTCGTTCGCCGCCGGTATCGGCGCCTACCTCCGCTTCCAGCAGGAGCGCCGCAGGGAGGCCGTGGAATCGGTACGGCGGGCCGAGCGCCTGGAGCTGGCCAGGGAGCTGCACGACCTGGTCGCCCACCACATCACCGGGATCGTGGTGCAGGCGCAGGCCGCCAAGGTCGTCGCCGAACGGAAGCCGGAGGCCGTGATCCCCTCCCTGGAGGCGATCGCCGGCGCCGGGGCCGACGCGCTGACCTCGATGCGCCGCCTGGTCAGCGTGCTCCGCGCGCAGGACGAGGCCACCCGCTCACCGGGCAGCACGCTCATGGACATGCGCACGATGGTCGAGCGTTTCTCCGCCACCGGCCCCCAGGTCGCCTTCGACATCGGTCAGGGCATCACCGACGGCACCGTGGCCCCGGAGGTGATGACCACCCTTCACCGGGTCCTCCAGGAGTCGCTGACCAACGTCCGCCGGCATGCTCCCGGCACCGGCTGGGTCGAGGCGGACCTGAGGCTGACCGACGGCTCCGACCTGCGCGCCTGGGCCGAGAGCAGGCGCGCGGGGAACGGCTGGGAGCCGGGGAACCGGGAAAACACGGCCGGGGACACCGTGCGGCTGCGGGTGCGCAACTACGGCTCGGCGTCCGATGTCAGGATCTCCCACCTCGGCGGCGGCTTCGGCCTGGTGGGCATGGCCGAGCGCGTCGAGGCGCTCGGCGGCAGGCTCATGGCCGGGCCCACCCATTCCGGTGCCTGGGAGGTGACGGCCGAGTTCCCCCTCTGACCCGCAGGGACGCCCCGAACCCCGACCGGGGTCTCCCGGCCGGAGTTCGGGTGGTCTCAGTGATTGGCGAGCTCAGTGGTTGGCGAGGAAGGCCAGCAGGTCCTGGCGGGTGAGCAGCCCGACGGGCTTGCCGTTGTCGAGGACGACCGCGGCGTCGGCCTTCTCCAGCGCCTCGACGGCGATGGAGATCGGCTCCCCCGCGCCGAGCGTCGGCAGCGGCTGCGACATGTGGGCCGCCAGCGGGTCGGTCGGCCGCACCCGGCCGCGGTACAGGGCGTCCAGCAGGTCTCGCTCCAGGATCGAGCCGACCACCTCGGCGGCCATGACCGGCGGCTCCTCCTTCATCACCGGAAGCTGCGACACGCCGTACTCGCGCATGATCGAGATGGCCGTGTCGACCGACTCGTACGGGTGGGTGTGCACGAACTCCGGCATACCGGAGTTCTTGCGGGTCAGCACGTCCTTGACCAGGCCCTCGTCGCTGTAGGTGGTCAGGAAGCCGTAGTCGGCCATCCACTCGTCGTTGAAGATCTTCGAAAGGTAGCCGCGGCCACCGTCGGGCAGCAGCACCACGACCACGTCGTCAGGGCCGGCCTGCGAGGCCACCCGCAGCGCCGCCACCGTCGCCATGCCGCAGGAGCCGCCCACCAGCAACGCCTCCTCGCGGGCCAGGCGGCGGGTCATGCCGAAGGAGTCCTTGTCGGAGACCGCGATGATCTCGTCGCAGATCGTGGTGTCGTAGGTGGCCGGCCAGATGTCCTCGCCGACGCCCTCCACCAGGTACGGCCGCCCGGTGCCGCCGGAGTAGACCGAGCCCTCCGGGTCGGCGCCGATGATCTTAACCCGGCCGCCGGAGACCTCCTTGAGATAGCGGCCGGTGCCGCTGATCGTGCCACCGGTGCCGACGCCCGCCACGAAGTGGGTGATCCGGCCCTCGGTCTGCTCCCAGATCTCCGGGCCCGTGGAGTGGTAGTGGCTCTCCGGGTTGTTCGGGTTGGAGTACTGGTCCGGCTTCCAGGCGTTCGGCGTCTCCTTGGCCAGCCGGTCGGAGACGGAGTAGTAGGAGTCGGGGTGCTCGGGAGAGACCGCCGTCGGGCAGACCACGACCTCGGCACCGTAGGCGCGCAGCACCGCGATCTTGTCCTGGGCCACCTTGTCCGGCACCACGAACAGGCACTTGTACCCCCGCTGCTGCGCCACGATGGCCAGGCCGATTCCGGTGTTGCCCGAGGTGGGCTCCACGATCGTGCCCCCCGGCCGCAACTCGCCCGACTTCTCGGCGGCGTCGATCATCCGCACCGCGATGCGGTCCTTCACCGAACCACCTGGGTTGAAATACTCCACCTTCGCCAGCACCTGGGCGGAAATACCCTCCGTCACCTTCTGCAGCCGGACGAGAGGGGTGTTGCCCATCAGTTCGACGAGCGAGTCATGTACGCGCACCGGGATATCACCTCGAAATACCAAAGCTCTGTCAGCTTGTTGTGTTGATCGCCGTGGTCCCATGGGGGTGGCGGGACCTCGACCATGTTCCAAGGCAACGCTACCGCCCCGTACGGAGGGAGCAACGTCACGTGATCTGGACACCCGGGACGGCGCGAGCCGCCCGTCGCATCGCCGCGGCGGCCGCACTGGGAGGGGGAGGCGTCACCCTGCTCGGCGCGGTGACCTACGGGCTGCTGCTGGCCGAGGCTATGGTGGCCCGCCGCACGGTCGGCCGCCCGCACGGCATGGACGGACCGCCTTCCGACGGCGTGTACGGGGCCTTCGGCGGCGAGCCGATCCGGATGGCCATGCTCGGTGACTCCACCTCCGTCGGCCTGGGCACCACGGACCCCGCGGAGACACCCGCCGTGCTGATCGCCAACGGGCTGGCCGTGATCGCCGAGCGGCCGGTGCGGCTGACCGTGGCGGGCAGGTCGGGGGCGACCTCCGCGGAGCTGGGCGACCAGGTCGACGAGGTGCTCAAGGCCCGGCCTGAGATCGCGGTCATTTTCATCGGCGCCAACGACGTCACCTCGCAGACCATACCGGCCCAGGCCGTACGACACCTGCAGAAAGCGGTCCGGCGGCTGCGGGAGGCGGGGGCGGAGGTGGTCGTGGGCACCTGTCCCGACCTCGGCACGGTCAGGCCGATCGCGCAGCCGCTGCGCTGGGTGACCAGGCGATGGAGCCGCCAGCTGGCCGCCGCGCAGACCGTCGCCGTGGTCGAGGCGGGCGGGCGGACCGTGGCCTTCGCGGACCTGTTGGGGCCGGAGTTCGACATGAACCCGTCGGAGATGTTCGGCCTTGATCGTTATCACCCATCTAGCCAAGGCTATCTCCAGATAGCTTACGCAGTGCTACCTTCCGTATGCAGTGCGTTGGAGCTGTGGCCCGAACCTCGCGTCCAGCGCGCTGAGTCGATCTACCTCGCGGCGGCCAAGGCCGCGGAGGAGCCCGGCGCCGAGGTCTCCGCGACCCGTGTCGCCGGTCGAGCGACCGGACCCCAGGGACGATGGGTGACCTTGCTCGGCCGGAGGCCCGGAAAGCGGCCCGACAGCGCCTGAACACGGTCACCCTCCGCTGCGAAGCCGTAACGCCTCGCCCGCATTGGAGTGGAATACCCGTGATCCGGCCCCTCGCGAAACCGGCCCTGGTGCTCGCCGGAGCTCTGACCCTGGGCGGCTGCTCCGGCAGTGAAGCGGCCACCCCTGACCATCCCACCTGGCACAACACCGAGGTGAACGCGGTCAGCCGTACCACCGTCGCCGATGGCGTCGCCATGACGACCTCCATGAAGCCGGACGGCACGCTTGAGGCGGTGGCCGTCGACCTCGCCACCGGCAGGAAGCTGTGGTCCCACCCCTCGACCATGGCGGGCCGCCTGCCGGGGATGGGGGTGCCCGCTCCCGCGATCGTCGAGACCGCCACCGGGCAGACCGTCGCGGTGACGGTCGACCCCGCCAGGCGGGGGCGCTGGAAGGCCACGCTCGTCGGCCTCGACGCCAGAACCGGGGCACGCAGATGGAGCCGCCCGGTGCACTCCACCTTCGGCCCCCAGCGGTGCGGAGCCTTCGTGTGCGTGTCCGAGCACACCGCGCTCGCGAGCGCCCGCGTCGTCGTGCTCGATCCGGTCACCGGCAGGATCGCGTGGAAGCTCCCCGGCATCGCCGAGGTCGAGTGGTCCGACACCTCCCGCGTGGTCTTCCTCCGCCTCGCCCGCCATCCCGTCCTGGAGTCGCACGACCTGAAGACCGGCAAGGTCATCTGGCGGGTCCCCGTCGAGCAGGCCCTCGGCTCCGGGGTCGACCTGTCGGGCGGCTGGTCCTTCGGCGCGACGACGGGAAACCTCGTCGGGTACGTCGCCCCCTACACCAACCCGAAGACGAGCAAGGTCTCGGCCTTCGGCCTGTTCTCCGTCAAGCTCGCCGACGGCACCGTCAACTGGATGCGCCCGTCGGTGGTCCGCGTCTATCCCAGCGGCAACCCCGGCTTCGCACCGGTGGTCCGCCCGGTCGACCAGCAGGGCCAGTACGGCGGGTTCGCCCGGCTGGAGGCCGACAGCGGCCGGGTGCTCGGCCAGATCTCCGCCGAGCAGGTTCCCGAGTCCGGCTGGTGGCTGGCCTTCCCGCCCCGGATGGAGAAGGTCGGTTTCCTGCGACACGACAAGCCGGGCAACACGTTCGACCTTTCCACCGGCCGCAACGCCGATGTCAAGGACGAGCACGGCTGGTCCTTCTGCGCGACCGATCCCAAACCGCTCGCGCTCAAGGGCCAGAACTCCGGGTTCTACTCGGTGGCCTCGCTGTGCGAGTTCAGGCTGGCCGACGGCAAGCGGGTGTCCGGCCCGGGCGTCCCGCCCGCCTGGTTCACCGGCAGCCAGAACGGCTGGCGGATGTGGCGCGACGAGAAGGGCGGCCTCCACGGGATCAAGGACGGCGACGGCACCTCGCCCGGCATGTACGGCTGACATCCGCGGCCGATGTGTGAGACCGGCACCGGGCGCGACATCCGCAGCCCGTGAGGGCGGTCGACTCGCGACAGTGCCCCGTCCCCGGACGGGGCACTGTGCATCCAGTACAAAGTTCTGTTTCAATGCCGCCCTGGGCGTGGCTTCTGGCATACCGCACGGTACGCTCCGCTGGAGGAGCAGATACGAACCCAGGAGAGCCACATGCCCGAGGCAGTCATCGTCGCGACCGCGCGCTCGCCCATCGGACGCGCCTTCAAGGGGTCCCTCAAGGAGATCCGCCCCGATGACCTGACAGCACAGATCATCCAGGCCGCGCTCGCCAAGGTCCCCCAACTCGACCCGACCACGATCGACGACCTCATGCTGGGCTGCGGCCTGCCGGGCGGCGAGCAGGGCTTCAACATCGGCCGCGTGGTCGCCACCCTGCTCGGCCTGGACAGCGTGCCCGGCACCACCGTGACCCGCTACTGCTCGTCCTCCCTGCAGACCACCCGGATGGCGCTGCACGCGATCAAGGCGGGCGAGGGCGACGTGTTCGTCTCGGCGGGCGTGGAGTGCGTCTCCCGCTTCGCCAAGGGCAACTCGGACTCGCTGCCCGACACGCAGAACGCGCTGTTCGACGACGCCCGCGCCCGTTCGGCCAGGGCCGCCGAGGGCGGCGGCGAGGTCTGGCACGACCCGCGCGAGGACGGCCTACTGCCCGACATCTACGTGGCGATGGGCCAGACCGCGGAGAACCTGGCCGGGCTGAAGGGCGTCTCCCGGCAGGAGCAGGACGAGTTCGGCGTCCGGTCCCAGAACCTGGCGGAGAAGGCCATCGCCAACGGCTTCTGGGAGAAGGACATCACCCCGGTGACCCTGCCCGACGGAACCGTGGTGAGCAAGGACGACGGCCCCCGCGCCGGCACCACCTACGAGGCCGTCTCGACCCTCAAACCGGTCTTCCGGCCCGACGGCACGGTCACCGCGGGCAACTGCTGCGCGCTGAACGACGGCGCCGCCGCGGTGATCGTGATGAGCGACACCAGGGCGGCCGAGCTCGGCATCACCCCGCTCGCCCGGATCGTCTCCACCGGCGTGACCGGCCTGTCCCCCGAGATCATGGGCCTGGGCCCTGTCGAGGCCTCGAAGCAGGCCCTGGCCAGGGCGGGCATGTCCATCGGCGACGTGGACCTCGTCGAGATCAACGAGGCGTTCGCCGCCCAGGTCATCCCGTCCTACCAGGATCTCGGCATCGACATCGACAGGCTCAACG
Organism: Streptosporangium sp. NPDC002607; assembly: GCF_053592655.1. Classification (NCBI taxonomy): domain Bacteria; kingdom Bacillati; phylum Actinomycetota; class Actinomycetes; order Streptosporangiales; family Streptosporangiaceae; genus Streptosporangium; species Streptosporangium sp. NPDC002607. Next base: position 65,963 of record NZ_JBSFWD010000006.1, on the reverse strand, counting down.
TCAACGGCGGCGCCATCGCGGTGGGCCATCCCTTCGGGATGACCGGGGCCCGCATCACCTCCACCCTGATCAACAGCCTCGCCTTCCACGACAGGTCGATCGGGCTGGAGACCATGTGCGTCGGCGGCGGTCAGGGCATGGCCATGGTCCTGGAACGCCTCAGCTGAGGCCGGGGCCGGGGCCGATCCCCGAGGCCCCGGTCAGCCGTGGACGTCGGGGCCGGCACGGGTGATCGTGATCTTCACGATCACCCGCCGGTCCCGCTCCATGGCGGCCCGGTAGTCGTCCCAGTCGGGGTGCTCACCGGAGATGTCGCGGTAGTAGGAGACCAGGGTCTCCATCGCCTCGGGCAGCGAGATGATCTCCGCGGTGCCGTCGATCTGGATCCATTCGCCGAAGAAGGCGTCGGTGGTCACGCAGAGCGAGAGTCGCGGGTCCCTACGCAGGTTGCGGACCTTGGCCGCGGTCTCCCGGGTGCTGACGATCGGGTTCCCCTCCGCGTCGAGCCCCACGGTGACCGGGGAGAGTTGCGGGCGTCCGTCCGCGTGCGAGGTCAGCATGACCGCGCGATGGTTGGCGCGGATGAATCCGCGCGCCTTTTCATGATCCATGAGCTCATCATGGCGCACATGACAGAGCCCGCACCACCAAGGTGGCGCGGGCTTGGCGAAGATAGTCGACTTACAGGTGGCGGGTACGGCGGTGCCGCTCGTGCTCGTGCACTATGGCGGCGGCATAGCCGTGGGACAGCCCGTGCTCGTCCGCGAGCCAGGTGGCGCGCTCATCACAGCGAAGGAACGACGGACCGTTGTCGATTGCTCGGAACCACTCGGGGAGTGCACGTCCCGTGATATCCGGGACCCTTGCGATCAGCTTGCTCTGCGTCTCCATTGAGTGGTTCAACGACATGGGCACCTCCACGGATAGGCTCCTTTGCTCGACAGTGCATCACGAAAGCGCAGATGGCAAGCCCCGAGATGCTCTCTCTCGTCGCGGTTCGTCTATCCCCCGTTGCCTTCCGTTCACTCACACATCCGCTCAGAAAAAAGGAGGCCCCGCCGGATCGAATCCGGCGGGGCCTCCTGGCGTCACGGTCAGTCGCTACTCGAGAAGTAGCTCAGCAGGCGCAGGATCTCCAGGTAGATCCAGACCAGGGTGACGGTCAGGCCGAAGGCCATCAGCCACGAGTACTTCTCCGGGGCACCGGCCCGCACCCCGCGCTCGACCTCGTCGAAGTCCAGCAGCAGGAAGAAGCAGCCGATGAGGATCGCGGCGATGCTGAACACGTAGGCCAGCGGACCACCGGAGCGGATGCCGATGCCGTCCTCGATGAAGAAGCCGGCGAGCAGGTTGACGAGCATGAGACCCATCAGGCCCAGACCCGCGGCCACCACGAACTTGGTGAACTTCGGCGTCACCCGGATGATGCGCAACGCGTAGACCGTCAGCATGGCACCGAACGCCAGGGCCGTGCCGAGCACCGCCTGGAAGACGATGCCGCTGTACAGGTTGTTGTAAACGTGGCTGATCACGCCGATGGCGACGCCGTACGCCACCGAGTAGCCGAGGATCAGCGCGGGGTTGGTGCTCTGCTTGAACGAGATGATCAGGGCCAGCACCAGGCCGACGATGACGCCGACGATCGCCGCGACCATACCGAGGTTGAGCGCCCAGGCGACCGCCGCCGAGACAACGAGCGTGCCGAGCGTGATGAAGCCACGCACGACCACGTCGTCGATCGTCATCGTCCGCTGTGCGGGCGGCGCGTACGACGGCGTGTTGTACATTCCCTGAAGCTGGTCAGGGGTGGGGGTCGGCATGCCCCATCCCTGCTGATTCCCCTTGGCCTGCCGACTGAATACGGGGTTCTTGCTCTCCATCGCTGCCTCCACGCTGCGACCTACGCGATCAGCGTATTAGATCGGTTGTCACACGGCCGTATCGTGCTGATATCCATGTTGTTCAAGTGACCGTACGGCTACCGCCGATGTTGCCAACGAACGGTCGGCGCGTCTGGTTCCCGGACCTCACATCTCCTTCGCCGATCTCTCGTCGAAAAGGCGCTGCGACGCCTCGACCTCGTCGAGGTTGCGGCGCGCCCACTCGCAGAGACCGGTCACGGTGACCGAGAGGTCGCGGCCGATCCGGGTGAGCACGTATTCCACCTTGGGCGGCGAGGTCGGATAGACGTTGCGCTCGACGATGCCGTCGCGCTCCAGTGCCCGCAACGTCCGGGTCAGCATGCGCTGATTGATCCCCTCGATCCGCGCCTTGAGCCGGGAGAACCGCTGGGCCTCGTGCCCCAGGGCCGCGATCACCAGCAGGGACCACTTGTCCCCGATGTGATCGATCACTTGCCGGGCGATCCCATTGGCCCGAAGCATCGGCTCCAGGTTCGCCTCGTTTCCCATGGTTACTATTTTATACCAAGGTCCCATCGAATCCCAAGCAGTAAGAAAAATCGGCCCGTGACCACATTTGCACTGGTCACGGGCCGATTGTCGAATGGGCAATGCGGTACCCCCGGAGGGACTCGAACCCTCACTCGAACCCTTTTAAGGGGTTTGCCTCTGCCATTGGGCTACGGGGGCGCCTAATCATACGTAACGGACCACTCATGCGTAACTGCTCAAGCCAACCGTCGCATGACTCACTGCTCCAAATCTACGGACCCGCCCTGGATTCGGGAACCCGGTCAAGGAATAGCACACCGTCGGCAACGACGAATCCGGGGGTGGACGCGAGTGTCCACCCCCGGAGAGGCTCAGGTCGTCGCCGCGGCGCGGAACTCCGTACGTGGCTCCTCGATCTCTCCGAGAGAGACGGTCTCGCGCTTGAAGAAGAGCGCCAGGGTCCAGTCGGCCGTCACCCGGACCTTGCGGTTGATCGTGGGCACCCGCGACAGATGGTAGGTGCGGTGCATGAACCACGCGGCAAGCCCGCGGAGCTTGATCCCGTAGACGTTGGCGACCCCCTTGTGCAGGCCCAGCCCCGCGACGGAGCCGACATACCTGTGCCGGTAGTCGATCTGCTCCTTCCCGTGGAGCCTGCGGGTGATGTTGTCGGCGAGGACCTTGGCCTGCCGTACGGCGTGCTGGGCGTTGGGCGCGCAGTACTGGCCCGGGTTGGTCACGTCGGGCACGCCCGCCACGTCTCCGGCCGCGTAGGCGTCCTCGACGCCGACCACGGTCAGCCGGGTGCTCGTCTTGATCCGGCCACGCTCGTCGAGGGGCAGGTCTCCGGCGTTGACGACCGGGCTGGGCTTCACCCCGGCGGTCCACACGATGGTGGCGGACTCGAACTCGTCGCCGTCGGAGAGCTTGACCAGGCCGCCCTCGCAGGAGTCGAGGCGGGTGTTCATCTTGACCTCGATGCCGCGCTCGCGCAGCTGCTCGGCGGTCCACTTGCCCATCTCGGGGCCGACCTCGGGCAGGATGCGGTCGGTGGCCTCCACGAGGACCCAGCGCATGTCCTCTCGGGAGATGTTGCGGTAGTAGCGGGTGGCGTCGACCGCCATGTCCTCCAGCTCCGCGAGCGCCTCGACACCCGCGAAGCCGCCGCCGACCACGACGAACGTCAGCGCCCGCTTGCGCAGGGCCTCGTCGCCGTCGCTCTCGGCCCGGTCGAGGAGCTCAAGCACCCGGTTGCGCAGCGCGATCGCCTCGCCGACGGTCTTGAAACCGATCGCGGCGTCGGCCAGGCCCGGAATGGGGAGCGTACGGGAGATCGAGCCCGCGGCCATGACCACGATGTCGTAGTCGATCTCGTGCGCCGTGCCGACGTTGGGCGCGAAGGTGAGGCTCTTGGCGGCGTGGTTGACCTTGGTCACCTTGCCGTTGAGGATCGTCGCCTTCGAGAGCACGCGCCTGAGCGGGACGACCACGTGCCGGGGCGAGAGGTTTCCGGCGGCCGCCTCGGGCAGGAAGGGCTGGTAGGTCATGTGGGACTCGGGGGTGAGGACAGTGATTCGCACGCTTCCTTCGCGCAGTTCCTTGCGGAGCGTGTGCTGCAGGCGCAGCACGGTGTAAAGGCCGACATAGCCTCCACCGACCACCACGATGTGCTTGGAGTTGCGGTCCACTTCGACGCCTTCCTTAAGTCTCGAGGCTTGTGAAACCTTTCACAAGCATACGTGCGTGACCCCGGTCGCGCCAGCCGCAAGCCCGGCAACTTATCCGAAATTTCCGCCGACGGTTAGAAACATCCTCTCTTCTTGCGAAAATTCCTGTCGATCTTCTGATTGTGATTGAGTTCACAAGTTGCGGAGCGCGTTCGCCCTGGTGAAGAGCTCGTCGAGCATCGGCGCGGTCACCCGGCCGGTGAAGGTGTTCTGCTGGCTGGGGTGATAGCAGCCGAGAAGGTACGCGGGACCTCCCCCGGGGGAGGTGATCTCCACTTCGGCGCCGTGCCCGAAGGGCGGCCTCGGCCGGGGCAGGGCGTATCCGGCGTCCTTCAGCGCGGGCCAGATCGCCTGCCAGGCGAAGCCTCCCAGCGCGACGACCACCCGTACCTCCGCCGAGACCAGGGCGACCTCACGGGCCAGCCAGGGGAAGCAGGTGGCCCGCTCGGCCGGCTCGGGCCTGTTCGCGGGCGGAGCACACCGGACCGCCGCCACCATCCGCGCGCCGACGAGCCGCTGCCCGTCGCCCGCGTGCAGGCTGGTCTCCTGTACGGCCAGCCCCGTCCGGTACAGCGAGGCGAACAGCCAGTCACCACTGCGGTCGCCGGTGAAGATCCTCCCGGTCCTGTTGCCGCCGTGCGCCGCCGGAGCCAGTCCGACGATCAGGATCTCGGGCCGCTCCGCGCCCCATCCGGCGATGGGCCGGCCCCAGTAGGTCTCCTCGGCGAACGCCCGCCTCTTGACCGTCGCCACCTCCTCGCGCCACTCCACCAGGCGCGGACAGGCCCTGCAGACCGACTGCGCGGCCGTGAGCTCAGCGAGGCTGCCGCTCTTCTCCGCGAGCTCGCGCACCTCGGCGGGGTCGTGGGCGACGGGGGTGTCGGGCTGGGCGGGATCGCCGGGCCAGCCGGATCCGGGAGGAACACAGGTCATGAATCCGATGGTGCCCGATGCGGGAGACCGCGGAGCCCGCCGGGCCCCTCGCCTCCCGCAGGCCCGCCGGGGAGGCGAGGCGATCGGAGTGGAAAGGCGACAGGCGGCGCCCGCTGGGTGCGGACGCCGCCTGTTTCACTCCGGACACGTCCCGGCGTCAGCCGCCGGGCGCGCTGTCGCGACTGTCAGGCCATCAGGCGGGAAGAGTCGCGGTGGGGGTCGGAGTGGGGGTCGGGGTCGGAGTGGGAGTGGAGGTGGGCTTGCAGAAGACCTTGCCCACCGCGGTGCCACTGGTCGGGCCACCGTAGATCTCGATCGCACGCTTGGCGTGACCGGACGCCGAAGCGGTCCAGGTGTCGGTCACACTCTGGCTCTGCGCGCCGTGACCGCTGAAGTAGACGCTCTGCCAGTCGCCCGCGACACCGTCGCGGATCCAGCGGTACTTCACGGCGCCACGGACGTGCGAGACGCTGATCGTGCCGGTGAACGTGCGAGCCACCGGGCAGGTGCCGGCGTAGTCGGTCGGGGCGCTGACGTAGGTGGAGACCTGCGGCGACGTGTCCTTGCACCAGATCTTGAAGTAGGCGCGGTTGGACGAGGTCTCGACCGGGTCGATGATCTCCAGCGCGGCCCAGCCCCTGAAGTCGTCACGGGGCTTGATCACGTGGAAGACCTTGCTCGAACCGTTGACGCGAACGGCGTCACGGTCGACGACGCGGCCGTTGACGACCCACTGGTAACGCACCCAGCGGGAGCCGGAGGTGTTGATCCGGCCGATCAGGGTAGCCTCGCAGTTACCCTCGTCGACCCACACCTGCGCACCGACACCGGGCCTGACGACCTCGTGGTCGTCCTCACCGGCGCCACAGGAGACCGAGAAACGGCCCTTCGCGGAGGTGGCGGCACGCGGAGCCAGGAGCTGGATGGCCTGCCAGCCCTTGACGTCGCCCTTGAAGGTCGCCTTCTCCTTGACGGTGAAGCTCTTGACGCCCTTGCCGCGGAAGGTGAAGGTCTGGACCTTGCCCTTGGACCCGTCTCCGCGCAACCACCGGTAGGCGACGGTGGTCTTGGCCTTGACGGCCTTCACCTTGATCTTCGAGGAGAAGGTCACCTTGACCGGGCACTCACCCTCGTACTTCGAGGGAGACGCCTTGGGAGTGCCCGCCCACACCGCGGGCTTCGGCTTCGGCTTGGCGACGGCCGCGACCGTCTGACCCGATCCACTGGCCGCCGCTGCGGGCGTGGCCAGCATGCCTACTGCCATGGTTGCCAGCATGGCCGCGCTGGCTCCTGCTGCGGCTAGCTTTCGTGCTAGTCCGGACTTCATGAGGGGATGCTCCGTTCGTTGGGAAGCAAGATTTGCCCTGGAGACGGTTGCCGCCCCGACAACAAGCTGTGCCGGGCCCACGGCAAAGTCCCACTAAAGCTTCTTTACCTAACCATAAACGGGAAGCTTTCCTCAATACTCCCTAAACGGGTGAATTGTCTAGGTCTTGTTATGAGGTGGCTACGGACCACGCGATGCCGTCGAGGATGTCGCGCTCGCTGGCGACCACATCGCCGAAACCGTAACGGGTCACTATCCGGTCGAGGATGAGCGCGCCCGCCCCGATCACGTCGACCCTGCCGGGGTGCATGACGGGAATCGTCGCCCGCTCCTCAACGGTCATTCCAAGCAATCTGCCGGCGATGTCATGCACCTGACCTGCGGTAATTCGCGAATGGTGAATTTTCTGCGAATCATATTCAGATAGCCCGAGCGCTATTCCGGCGACCGTGGTGACGGAACCGGCAAGCCCGACCAGCGTCAACGCCCGTTCCACCGGCACCTCGGCCGCGACCCGGTCGAGCGCCTCGTCGATGTCGGCGGTCACCGCCTCGACCGCCTTCGCCGACGGCGGGTCACCCGCGCCGCGCAGGTGGCGCTCGGTCAGCCGGACACACCCGATGTCGACGGAGAACGCGGCCTCCACATGCGTCGAGCCGAGCACGAACTCGGTCGAGCCGCCGCCGATGTCGACCACGAGGTACGGGGGGCGAGTGCCCTCGGGTGCGGGCAGTCCCGTCTCGGGCGAGAACCGCACCAGCTCGCGGGTGGCCCCGACGAACGACAGCTCCGCCTCCTCGACGCCCGTGATCACCTCGGGCTCGACGCCGAAGATCTCGCGTACGCCGTCCACGAAGTCCTGCCGGTTTGCGGCGTCCCTCGTCGCACTGGTGGCGACCACGCGGACCGAGGTGGCCGCGTGCCGGTCGATGAGCTCGGCATAGCCGCGCATGGCGGTGAACGTACGCTCCAGGGCGTCCGTCGCCAGCCTGCCGGTCTCGTCGACCCCCTGCCCCAGCCGGACGATCTCCATTCGGCGCTCGACGTCGATCAGCCTGTCCCTGCCGACCTCGGCGATGAGCAGGCGGACGGAGTTGGTACCGCAGTCGATCGCGGCGACGCGGATCACTTGCTCTCCTCTACGTCCTCGACGTCCACACACGGCCCGGCGGCCCACCACTCGCCGAGCGCGTCAAGGGCCTCACGGCCGAAGGGGTTGCTCCCCGGCACCGCGAGCTCGTGCCCGACCAGGGCGTGCAGGCATTTGACCCGGGTGGGCATGCCCCCGGTGCTCTGCATGTCGCGAGGCAGCGGCTCCAGGCCGTCCGCGGCGGCCGCCTTGTCACGGCGCGCCACGTAGTCCTCGTGGGCGGCCCGGTACGCCTTGGCCAGCTCCGCATCGTCGGCGAGCCTGGCCTGCATCTCCCGCATCATCCCCGAGGTCTCCAGCGTGCCGATGGCCGAGGCGGCCCTGGGGCACGTGAGGTAGAACAGGGTCGGGAAGGGCGATCCGTCGGGCAGTCTCGGTGCGGTCTCGACGACGTCGGGCAGCCCGCACGGGCAGCGGTGCGCCACCCCTCGCAGTCCTCGCGGCGCCCGGCCGAGCTGTCGCTCCACCGCCGCCACGTCGCGGTCATCAACCATTCGTGACACCCCCAAGAAGATGACAACCAGGGTATCGGCGTCACCCGGCGGCCCTGGCCGCCTTCTGCCCGGTGCCACTGTCGGCGGCCTTGACCGAGTCCCACAGCGTCTCGTACCACGGTGGTTTGGCGACCGCCCTCCGCTCACCGGCCGTGTTCCTGCCCGGCGCGGGCGACTCGCCCATGACGACGTAGCACTTCTGCCCGGGGTCGCAGTAGAAGAGCCGCTCCCTGCCCTGCCGCTTGATGAAACCGGGGTCCAGGAGCTGCTTGTGGCGGTCGTCCAGGGCTTTGATCGCGGCGATCTCCCTGGCCTTCTCCTGCTCCAGCTGGGCGATCTGGCGGCGCTGGGCGACGTACTCCCTGATGGGGTAGGCGAGGCTCATGGCGATCGCGCACACCACGATCGCGAGGACCGCGGCCCGTCCCGTCAACTGCGGCCGTGTCGCCATGCGCCCCTCCTCGTCCCCACGTTCTCGCGGCCTCGTCCACCGTTCCCCGCCCACCGTGCCCCGCACAGCGGCTCCGACACCGGCGGTCGCCGATCTCCGCACCTGGGGAACGCCGGACCGCGACCGGCGTTCCCCAGGTGCGGCCCGTGCTCGGAACGGGTGCGAGCCGCCAGAAGAAACTACCGCCGGAAACGCGGGAAGGCCGCCCGACCCGCGTAACGGGCCGCGTCGTCCAGAAGCTCCTCGATGCGGAGCAACTGGTTGTACTTGGCCACCCGGTCGGAGCGGGCCGGGGCGCCGGTCTTGATCTGGCCGCAGTTGGTGGCCACGGCGAGGTCGGCGATCGTGGTGTCCTCGGTCTCGCCGGAGCGGTGGCTCATCATGCAGCGGTAACCGCTGCGGTGGGCCAGGTCCACCGCGTCGAGGGTCTCGGTCAGGGTGCCGATCTGGTTGACCTTGACCAGCAGCGCGTTGGCGGTGCCCTCGGCGATGCCGCGGGCCAGGCGCTCGGGGTTGGTCACGAACAGGTCGTCGCCGACCAGCTGGACCTTGTCGCCGAGGGCGCGGGTGATGGCGTTCCAGCCCTCCCAGTCGCTCTCGTCCAGCGGGTCCTCGATGGAGACCAGCGGGTAGTTCGCGACCAGGTCCTCGTAGAAGGCGATCAGCTCGGTGGCGGACAGGCCCTTGCCGTCGATGGTGTAGACGCCGCCCGAGTGGAACTCGGAGGCGGCCACGTCGAGGGCCAGCGCGACGTCCTCGCCGGGCACGTACCCGGCCTTCTCGATGGCGACCAGGATCAGGTCGAGCGCGTCACGGTTGGAGGGCAGGTTCGGAGCGAAACCACCCTCGTCGCCGAGGCCGGTGGCGTAGCCCTTCTCCTTCAGCACCGCCTTGAGGGCGTGGTAGACCTCGGTGCCCATCCGCACGGCCTCACGGAACGTCTCCGCCCCGATCGGAGCGATCATGAATTCCTGGATGTCGACGTTGGTGTCGGCGTGCGCGCCGCCGTTCAGGATGTTCATCATCGGCACGGGCAGCAGGTGCGCGTTCGGCCCGCCCAGGTAGCGGAAGAGCGGCAGCTCGGCGCTGTCCGCGGCGGCCTTGGCCACAGCGAGCGAGACGCCCAGGATCGCGTTGGCGCCCAGACGCGCCTTGTTGGGCGTGGCGTCCAGGTCGATCATGATCTGGTCGACGCTGCGCTGCTCGGTGGCGTCGAACCCGAGGATCTCGTCGGCGATCTCGTCGGTCACGCCGAGAACCGCCTTCTCCACGCCCTTGCCGCCGTAGCGCTCGTCGCCGTCACGGAGCTCGACGGCCTCGAACTGGCCGGTGGACGCGCCGCTGGGAACCGCGGCGCGCCCCTGGCTGCCGTCGTCCAGGAGGATGTCGACCTCGACCGTCGGGTTACCCCGGGAGTCAAGGATCTCTCGGGCGGTAACGCCCTCGATGGAAGCCACGAAGCGCTCCTAAAGTCGCAGGACAGTTTGCCTCAGAAGCGTACCGAGATCTACTTGCCGATACGGCGGCCGGGACGCCTCCGAACAATGTTCGCGCAATTTCCGTATGAGGACCCGAAGGCGCTCCACCGCCGACGCCTCAGATCCCGCCGGTAACTGGACCGAGGAGACCATCCCAAGGAGCCCCTGAGGACGCGCCCCGCGCTTCTCCCTTAGGGGACTACCCGTGAGGCCGCGCCGGCGACTGGACTGAGGAGAGGGAGGTCGCGAGGAACGAGCGACCTCCCTCGACGAGGGAAGGAGCCGGATAAGAGCGGCCTCACCGCGACGCGTTAGCGTCGCCAACAGTACGCACCTGGTCGCGGTAGGCGCGGGCGACGGCGCGCAACTCGGCCTCGGGGTCGAGACCGGCCGCGTGCCCCTGCCGTACCAGCTCGAAGAGTTTCGCTCCCAGGCCGTCGGCGGGCACCCCCTCGGGGAGGTCCGCCGGGGCTCCGGCGCGCTCGGCGCGGCGCAGGAGCTGCGCGGCGAGGGAGAGCGCGGGCTGGCCCATCGGGACGCCGTCGACCGCCGAGCCCGGATCGCCACCGCTCTTGGCCGCGCGCTCGGCCGCCTTGATGGTCTCCCAGTTGGCACTGACCTCGCCCGCGCCCTCCACCCGGGTGTCGGCGAAGACGTGCGGGTGGCGGCGGACGAGCTTGGCGACGATCCCGTCGGCCACGTCGTCGACGTCGAACCCGTCCGGCCGCTCGCGGGCGACCCGCGCGTGAAAGGCCACCTGGAGGAGCAGGTCGCCCAGCTCCTCGCGCAGTGCCGCGTGGTCGCCCTCCTCGATGGTCTCCAGCACCTCGTAGGCCTCCTCGATGAGGTACGGGGCCAGGGACTCGTGGGTCTGCCGGGCGTCCCACGGGCATTCGACCCGCAGCCGGTCCATCACCGAGACCAGGTCGAGCAGCCGCGCGCCCGGCAGGTCGTACGAGCCAGGGACGACCTCGATCACCGGCGGGTCCTCAAGCGCCACGGCGGCGTGGCCGATGGAGCGCATCAGCGCCTCGTCGGCCTCCAGCCACACGACCGTCGCCGCCACCGCCTCGCGGACCAGCGCGGCGGGGTCGCAGGCGACCACCTCGACGTCGACCCCGGCCTCCGCCAGGTATGGCAGGTGCGGATGGTCCGCGGCCCCGGTGCGGACCGGGCCCTGTCCGAGAACCTGCCAGGCGCGATGGCTGAGCAGCCCCGGGGCGACCCGGGGCGAGGTGGTGACGATGATCAGCGACATGTCCGGAGGCTACTGCTGCGGGGCCTCGGGCTGCTCGGCGGCAGGGGCGGCGGGGCCCCCGGCGGCACCGAACCGGCCGGCGTCGACGAAGACACTCGGCTGCTCCTGGCTCCGCTGCTGGTTGAGCTGACCGTAGCGCGGGTTCCAGGTGATCGGCATGGCTCGCAGGTCCTTGATCGCCTGCTGCTCGCCGCGCTGGACGGCCGCCTCGTCGGTGCCGCCGCCGTACTTGGCGATGAGCTTGCTGATCAGCACCTGCGACCTCATGAACTCGCGTGCGTGCGAGGGGGCCACCGCCTGCTGGAGCATCTGCTGCTCGAACTTCTCCTGGCCGCCCTGGCCCGCGATCACCTGGTCGATCTCGCCGTCGGTGACCGTGATGCCCTTGCTCTCCGCGACCTTCGCGTACTGCTTGGCATTGGCCAGCTGGAAGAGCACGAGCTGCGGGACGCTGTCCTGGAACTGCAGTTGCGAGGCGGAGACGCCCGCCTTGGACAGCGCCTCCTCGTACTCGCGGACGTTCTTGTTCAGCTCGCTGGAGCTGATGCGCTCTCCACCCACGACGGCGGCGGCGCCGATCTGGTTCGGAGAGCAGGCGGTCAGCGCGACACCGGCGGCGGCGACCGCCAGGATGACGCGCACTCGGGTCGACTTCACATGCGTTCCCTTCACGACAAACGTGCTTACTCTACCCGCGCGGTTTCGAGGAACATCGCCTCGACGAGATCCCCGCACCACTTGAGCAGGTCCAGATCGCGCAGCGGCTGGCCCCCGAGGGGCCTGGTCTTGGGTACGGGCACCAGCAACGTACCGGCCGCCTGCTTCAGCAGTGCCTTCGGGTACAGCCTCTGGAGCCTGACCTGCTGGGAGTCCTTCAGCTCCACCGGCGCGAACTTGATGTTCTGGCCCTGCAGGGTGACATCGGTGAGCCCGGCACGGCGGGCGCGAATCCGGAAGCGGGCGACCTCGAGCAGGTTCTCCACCTGCTGGGGCGGCCGTCCGTACCGGTCGACGAGCTCGTCGCGCACCGCGCCGATGTCGGAGTCGGAACCGATCGCGGCGATCCGCTTGTACGCCTCCAGCCGCAGTCGCTCGGAGGTGACGTAGTCGTGCGGGATGTGGGCGTTGATCGGCAACTCGACCTTGACGTCGAGCCGCTCGTCCTCCTGGTAGGTGCCGGCCAGCTTGGCCTTCTGCTCCTGCACCGCCTCGGCCATCATCCGCACGTACAGGTCGAAGCCGACGCCCGCGATGAAACCCGACTGCTCGGCGCCCAGGATGTTGCCCGCGCCGCGGATCTCCAGGTCCTTCATCGCCACGTACATGCCCGCGCCCATCTCGGTGTGCTGGGAGATGGTGGCCAGGCGCTCGTGGGCGGTCTCGGTGAGCGGCTTCTCCGGCGGGTACAGGAAGTAGGCGTAGCCGCGCTCGCGGCCCCGGCCGACCCGGCCGCGCAGCTGGTGGAGCTGGGAGAGGCCGTAGTTGTCGGCCCGGTCGACGATCAGGGTGTTGGCGTTGGGCACGTCCAGGCCCGACTCGACGATCGTGGTGCAGACGAGCACGTCGAAGTCGCGCTCCCAGAAGCCAACCATGATCTTTTCCAGCTGGTGCTCCTGCATCTGGCCGTGCGCGACGGCGACCCTGGCCTCGGGCACGAGCTCGCGCAGCATGGCCGCGACCTTGTTGATGCTGGCCACCCGGTTGTGGACGAAGAAGACCTGGCCGTCGCGCATCAGCTCGCGCCGGACCGCGGCACCGATCTGCTTCTCGTCGTACGGGCCGACGAAGGTGAGGATCGGGTGCCGCTCCTCGGGCGGGGTGAGGATCGTGGACATCTCCCTGATGCCGGTGAGCCCCATCTCCAGCGTGCGGGGGATCGGGGTCGCGGACATGGCCAGCACGTCGACCTGGGTGCGCATGTGCTTCATGGCCTCCTTGTGCTCGACGCCGAACCGCTGCTCCTCGTCGATGATGATCAGGCCGAGCTGCTTGAACCTGACCTCGGACGAGAACAGCCGGTGCGTGCCGATCACCACGTCGACCGAGCCCTCGCGCAGACCCTCCAGGGTCGCGGAGACCTCACCGTCGCTCTGGAACCGCGACATCGGCCTGACGTTGAGCGGGAATCCGGAGAACCGCTCGGCGAAGGTCGACATGTGCTGCTGCACCAGCAGCGTGGTCGGCACCAGGACCGCCACCTGCTTGCCGTCCTGCACCGCCTTGAACGCCGCCCGCACCGCGATCTCGGTCTTGCCGTAGCCCACGTCGCCGCAGATCAGCCGGTCCATCGGGATCGGGCGCTCCATGTCGCGCTTGACCTCGTCGATGGCCTCAAGCTGGTCACCGGTCTCGGCGTAGGGGAAGGCGTCCTCCATCTCGCGCTGCCACGGGCTGTCGGGCGCGAAGGCGTGTCCCGGCGAGGCCATCCGGGCGGAGTACAGGCGGATCAGCTCTCCGGCGATCTCCTTGACCGCCTTCTTGGCCTTGGTCTTGGCCTTGGCCCAGTCGGCGCCGCCCATCCGGTTGAGCGTGGGCGACTCGCCGCCGACGTAGCGGGTGACCTCGTCGAGCTGGTCGGTCGGCACGTAGAGCCGGTCGCCCTTGGCGTACTCGATCACCAGGTACTCACGGGTGGCGCCCTGTACGGTGCGCTGCACCATCTCGACGTAGCGGCCCACGCCGTGCTGCTCGTGCACGACGTTGTCGCCGACCTTGAGCTGGAGCGGATCGACCATGTTGCGGCGCCGGGACGGCAACCGCCGCATGTCCTTGGTCGACGCCTTCTGGCCGACCAGGTCGAGGTGGGTCAGCACGGCCAGTGACGGGGTGACGAACCCGTGCTCGATCAGGCCGGTGGTGACGTGGACGACCTTGGAGTCGGGGATCCGCTCAAGGCCCGGCTCCAGGCGCGCGGGCAGGTCGACACCCTTGAGCAGCTCGACCATGCGCTCGGCGGGGCCGTGGCCCTCGCTCAGCAGGACGACCACCCGCTCGGAGTCGAGCCAGCCCTTGATGTCCGACAGCGCCCGCTGGGTGTCGCCCCGGTAGGCCTCCGCCTCGCGCGCCCTCAGCACCAGCCCGCCGTCCGGCCCACCGCCCTGAGCACCGTCACTCTCGCCTTCGACACCGAACGGCGCGAGCGACCACCAGGGCTGGCCGAGCCGCCGCGCGTGGTCGCGGATCTCCTCCAGGGTGCGGAACGCCGCCCCGCCCAGGTCGATCGGCGCCTCGCCGCCGGACGCCGCGTTGATCCAGGACGCCTCCAGGAACTCCTGACTGGTCCGCACCAGCTCGTCCGCGCGCCCGCGAATGCGCTCCGGGTCGCACACGAAGATCGCCGCTCGTTCCCCCAGGTGGTCGACGAGCAGGTCCATCTCCCCGGCGAGCACCGGCGCGAACGCCTCCATGCCCTCCATCGGCACGCCCTCGGCCAGCTGCTCCAGGATCTCGGCCAGCGAGGGGTGCGTCTCGGCGAGTTCCCTCGCCCTCTCCCTGACCTCGGCGGTCAGCAGCAACTCCCGGCAGGGGGCGGCGAACAGCCCGTCCTCGGCCACCTCCAGCGAGCGCTGGTCGGCGACCTTGAACCAGCGGATCTCCTCGACGGTGTCGCCCCAGAACTCCAGTCGGAGCGGGTGCTCCTGGGTCGGCGGGAAGACGTCGAGCAGCCCGCCCCTGACGGCGACCTCCCCGCGCTTCTCCACCATGTCGACCCGGTGATAGCCGTTCTCCACCAGGCTGTGGACGACGCTGTCGAGGTCGGCGTCGTCCCCGGCGCGCAGCCGCACCGGTCGCAGGTCGCCCAGACCGCGCACGATCGGCTGGAGCAGCGCCCTGATCGGCGCGACCACCACGTGCAGCGGGCCGGCCGAGAGGTCGCCCTCGACCGGGTGGGCCAGCCTGCGCAGCACCGCCAGACGCTGGCCCACGGTGTCGCTGCGCGGCGACAGGCGCTCGTGCGGGAGCGTCTCCCAGGCGGGGAAGACCGCGACGGTGCTCTCGTCCAGGAGGCTGGTGAGGGCCGAGGCGAGATCCTCGGCCTCGCGGCCGGTCGCGGTCACCGCGAGGACGGTCCTGGCCGCCTTCTCCGCGCCCTCCCTGGCCAGCGCGGCCACCGCGAAGGGACGGAGCGCAGGCGGCGCGACCAGCGACACGTCGGACGAGTCGCCCCCGCGCACATCCCGAAGAAGGGAAGCCAGCTCAGGCTCCCCGGCGACAAGGTCCAGAAGTCCGGAAAGACTCATCAGATTCGCCCACAGCCCCACGACGGCAACACGACAGCCCCGAGCCGTACGGACACGGGGGGTACCTGGTCAAGGCTACCGAATTGCGGGCCGGTGCTCCGGCCT
This sequence comes from Streptosporangium sp. NPDC002607, assembly GCF_053592655.1. Lineage (NCBI taxonomy): Bacteria > Bacillati > Actinomycetota > Actinomycetes > Streptosporangiales > Streptosporangiaceae > Streptosporangium > Streptosporangium sp. NPDC002607. Next base: position 50,406 of record NZ_JBSFWD010000006.1, on the reverse strand, counting down.
TCGGGCACGCGGTACCGCCCACAGCCCGTGAGGCCGCGCCGGGGACTGGACTGAGGAGAGCGAGGCCGTGAGGAACGAGCGACCTGCCTCGACGAGGGAAGGAGCCGGACAAGAGCGGCCTCACCGCGACGCGTCAGCGTCGCAAATGACCCGTGAGGCCGCGCCGGCGACTGGACTGAGGAGAGCGGGGCCGTGAGGCCGCTCACCTACGGGCCTCGTGAGGTCGTTTACCTACGGGCTCCCGTGAGGCCGCGCCGGCGACTGGACTGAGGAGAGCGGGGTCGTGAGGAACGAGCGGCCCCGGTCGACGAGGGAAGGAGCCGGACAAGAGCGGCCGAACCGCGACGCGCAGCGTCGCCATGTAACAGCGCACGACCTCGCAAGGAGCGGTAAATGCGCGATGAATCGTGCTGGGTTGACTACTCTCGGTTATATGTCAGAGGTGAGGTCGGTCGTCGATCGAGACGACCTGTTGAGTCAGCGGGTCAGGGAGCAGTGGACCAGCCAGCTCGGTCGGCGTCTCGACGTCTTGATCGCCGGGTGCGGATGGCCGGAACCGCTCGATCTGGGGCAGGCGGAGGCCAGGGTCATCGGGATCGACGAGGACCTGCCCGCGTTGCGTACGAGCACGTCCGCCCGCAAGGACCTGGACTCGTGGGCGCTGGGCGACCTGCGCTCCGTGCCGGTGCCGCCGCGGGCGTTCGACGTCGTCTACGTGCCGTTCCTGCTTGAGCGGATCGAACACGCCGAGCTGGTGCTCGACCGGTTGCTCACCGGTCTGCGCCCCGGCGGGCTGCTGCTGGTCAGAATGCGCGACCGGGCCTCGGCGTACGGGGCCTGCGACCGGCTGGCGCCGTCGAGACTGCGGCGGATGCTGTGGCGCAGGTTCGTCCCCTCGGGAACGGTGGGCCCGCTGCCCGCCGTCTACGAGCAGATCGCCTCGCGCGAGGGGATGCACTCCTTCTGCCTGGTGCGCGGGCTGATGGTGACCGAGGACATCTCCGCCGGCAGCGGGCCCGCGCTCAACGGACCTCTCGGTAAGCTTGCCCGCGCCGCCTGCTCGGTGGTGGAGGTCCTCTCCAGGGGACGCCGGCCCGCGTCTCACGACGAGATAACCATGGTGATCCGCAAGCCCCAGAGCCATTTCGCCCGGCTGATCTGAGATCCGCCGGAGCGGTGGAGCCGGGGTCGCCGGACGGGGCGCCCATCCTGAGCAGGCGGGACCGGAAAGTCCGACGATCGGGATTGTGGAGCGGGAGCAGATGACGGCGCCTTTCGAGTGGACCCCCGACGCCCGCGAGCTGGCCGACCTCGAACTGCTGCTCTCCGGCGCCCTCAGCCCGCTGACGGGCTTTCTGAGCTCGGCCGACGCGCACTCCGTGGACGAGCACGGCACGCTCACCGACGGCACCCCGTGGCCCGCGCCGGTCACCCTCACGCTGCCCGACGACCACCCCGCCGCCCCCGGCGACCGGATCACCCTGCGCGACCCCGAGGGCGCGGCACTGGCCGTGCTGACCGTCACCGGGCGCGAGGACGGCTTCGTCGCCGGCCCCGTGGCGGCCCTGGACGCCCCCGAGCACGGGCCGTTCGCCCGGCTCCGCCACACCCCGGCGCGGGTCCGCGAGGAGGTGGGCGAGCAGGAGGCGGTCCTGGCCGTCACCATGCGCGGGCCGCTGGGCGACCTCGACGAGATCGTGGCGACCGCGCAGGAGCTGAAGGCGTCGATCCTGCTTCTCCCGCTGGCGTACGGCGAGGGTGGGCCCGCAGTGGTCCGTGCCGCGCTCAAGGCCCGCGACAGGCTGCCGGAGGGCACGCTCGTGGCGGTGGTGCCGCTGGCGCCCAGGGAGCCCGCCATCGATCTGGAACTGCGCGAGCGCGTGGCCGAGGCCTACGGCGCGACCGAGCACCTGGCGGGTCCGGACCCCGTGACGATCCCCGGGCCCCCGCATCGGCGGGGGCTGGTGATCTTCTTCACCGGCCTGTCGGGCTCCGGCAAGTCGACCGTCGCCCGGGGGCTGCGCGACGCGCTGCTTGAGCGTGGCAGCCGCACGGTGACCTACCTCGACGGCGACGTGGTGCGCCACCTGCTGTCGGCGGGGCTGACCTTCTCCAAGGAGGACCGCGACCTCAACATCCGCCGCATCGGCTTCGTCGCCGCCGAGGTCGCCAGGCACGGCGGCCTGGCGATCTGCGCGCCCATAGCGCCCTACGCCGCCACCCGCGAGGAGGTGCGCGCGATGGTCGAGGCCGTCGGCGCCGACTTCCTGCTGGTCCACGTCTCCACCCCGCTGGCGGAGTGCGAACGCCGCGACCGCAAGGGGCTCTACGCCAAGGCCCGCGCGGGGCTCATTCCCGAGTTCACCGGCATCTCCGATCCGTACGAGGAGCCGGACGACGCCGATCTGGAGATCGACACCACGGGCATCAGCGTGGACCGGGCCGTGCACCAGGTGCTCGACCCGCTGATCCAGGGCGGCTGGATCCGCTGACGGATCCCGGCCCCGTGGCCCGCGCCGACGTCGGGATCAGTCCGCGGGGACGGCGGCGTCGAGGTGCGGGTCGCGGGCGAGTTCGGCGAAGCTCCGCCGGCCGCCGGGGGTGGTGTCGAAGCGGGTGTCGCCCCGGGGGGCGCGCGGCGAGTCGAAGTAGACCAGGGCTTTGATCCGCGGGTAGTCGCGGATCTCCTCGCGTACCGAGGCGAAGAACCACTCCTTGAACCCGGGCCGGTCGTGGCGCTCGAAGACGCCCCACTCGGCGAGCATGATGGGCTTTCCCGGGAAGCGCTCACTCATCCAGCGGTAGAACCCCGGCCACCGGGGGAAGTCGGGCCGGGTCTTGTTGACCAGCCCGTCGAAGCTGTGGACCCGGTGGTCGACGTAGGGGTCCATCCCCACCCAGTCGACCACGTCGTCACCGGGGTAGAGCCTCTCGAACCAGGGCTCCGACGCCCAGTTGGGCGCCCCCATGTAGGTCATCACGGTGACGGCGTTGGTCACGCCCCCGTGCCGCAGGCGCCGCACCACGTGCCGGAACATCGCCGCGTAGTCGGCCGCGGACATTCCCGCGCCGCGGGCCTCCCGGACGTCGTTCTCCGGCTCGTGGTGGACCGTGAGGAAGAACTTCTCCGGGAAGGTCCTCACGATGTGGGCGGCCAGCCGGTCGATCCGCTCGTCCAGCGCCCCGTGCGCGATCTGCTCCCAGGTGTGGTCCAGGGAGGGCTTCCAGTTGATCAGCAGGAGCCTGCGGCCGTCGGGATCGCGGGCGATGGCGCGCTCCGCGGGGGTCGGGAAGAGCTCGTCCCCCCGGTGGTAGACGTGCATGATGTCGGCCGGGCGGCCCATCCGCCGCTCGGCTCCGGCCAGCGCCCGCTCGGGACGCCTCCCGGTGAAGATCTCCGGCGCGACGCCCCACCAGGCGCCGCAGGAGGGGACGAGCCTTCCGGTGACCTCGCAGGCGGCCCGTGGACGCTCGCCCGTCGGGCCCGGTACCCGCGCGGGCGTCCGAGGCTCCCGGGACGCACCGGGACTCTCCGCTCCCGGCGAGGTGCCCGGCGTGTCCGGCGCCTGCCGGGCACCGGCGGCATCGGAGGTCTTCGAGGCGCTGGAGGTCTGGCCGCGCCCGCTCAGCCCCGCTATGCCCAGTCCGAGAGTGCCCAGTCCCAGTGCCAGGACGACAACCGAACCGGCAATTCTTACCATACGCGGAATTATGTCCATAGTGGCATTTGTCCGATGCACCGGTTCCTCACAGCCGTCGCGCGCACGCATTCTTCGACCATCACCGGGAAACACCTTCCCACCGCCTGGACGTGCCTCGTCCCCGACTTTACCGGCCCATGCCGGAGCCTCGGAGCGACCGGCGGGAAATGTCGGATAAATAGCCGTTATCTCACCGTGATTAGCAGGATCGACGCGAAGAAAATCTTGTGTATTGGTTCGGGGGAATGGGCGGCCGACCTATAGTTCCTAGGGTTCCCAGCGTCTGTTCGCCGGAGAGGCACCCGCGAAACATGAGCCCGTCACCGGACGCCCCCGGCCGCCGCGCAGGCGGAGACCTGGCGGACTACGCGTCGCTCCTCCGCCGCCGATGGCTGATCATCTGTTCCCTGCTCCTCACCGGAGCCGGTGGCGGCGCCGCCCTGCTACGGCTCACCCCGCCCTCCTACACCGCCTCCGCTCAGGTCCTGGTGACCGCCACCGGTTCGCCGGAACAGACCAACCAGGTCACCAACCGCCAACGCGAACCGCTCAACCTCGACACCGAGGCCCAGGTCGCCCGGTCCGCGGTGGTCGCGGCGAAGGCCCGCGAGCTGTCCGGCGCTCCCGGCTGTCCCGCCGTGGTCTCCGTGCCGCCCAACACCTCGGTCCTGGAGATCTCCTGCACCGCCGCCGACCCGAAGGCGGCCGCCTCGGGCGCGAGCGCCTACGCCCTCGCCTACCTGGCCCAGCGCCGGGAGTCGTCCACCCAGATGCTCACGGCCCAGCTCAAGGCCGTGCTGGTCAAGCTGAGGCAGGTCAACGCGGGCCTCGCCAAGGTCGCCACCACGCTTCCCCTGCTGAGCAGGGGCACCACGGAGCGAGCCCTCGCCCTCCGGCGGCAGGACATCCTCGGCCGCCAGGCCCAAACCCTCACCGCCAGGTACGACGCCCTCAAGACCATCGCCGTCACTCCCGGATCGGTGATCAGCAAGGCGGTGGCACCCACCGCCCCCAGTGCTCCCCGCCCGCCCCTCTACCTGGGCAGCGGCCTCATGGCGGGACTGCTCTGCGGGGTCGGGGTCGCCTGGCTCCGTGACCGCCTCGACACCGCCCTGCGGACCACCGCCGACGTCAGGCGCCTGACCGGTCTGGACGCCCTCGGCGGCGAGGAGATCCGCGGCCTGGCGGGCGCGGTGCTCGTGGTCGCCGTGCCGGGCACCTCCTCGCGCGAGGTGCGGGATGCCGTACGGACCCTGAACGACCGCGGAGTCCGCGTGATCGGCGCCTTCGTCGGCGGCGGTGACGCCGCCCCACCCGATCTCCCGTCCGGCCCCGCGCGGATCCCGCACATCTCGTCCGCGGCACAGCCCGGCGCGGCGCGCCCCAGGAGAGCCGAACGGCCCCTCGCGGGCCTGGCGGGCGGTGACCGGGCCGCACCGGACTCCCCGGACGCCGGGGTCGTGCCCGGGACGTACGGGAACGTTCCATCCGGACGACAGGCCACGGCCGGGCGGAGGGGACATCGGCTGTGAGGAGGCTGCGTCCGGCCGCCTGGCCGATCGCCGCGCTCCTGGTGGGATATCCACTCTGGTGGGCGCTCGGTTTCGGCGGCCTGTCGGTGATCGTGGTGGCCCCGGCGATGGCCCTGATCCTGCTGCGGAGGCGGCCGATCAGGGCGCCGCGCGGGTTCGGGCTCTGGCTGCTGCTCCTGGCGGGCTACCTGATCAGCGCGCTGATGCTCGGCGAGATGCCACCGGGCACCTACGGCGAGTTCGGCGCCGGGCGGCTCGTCGGCTACCTGATGCGCCTCTGCCTCTACCTGTCGCTGACGATCATGGTGCTCTACCTCGGCAACCTGACGGAGGAGGAACTGCCCCAGCTCACCCTGGTGCGCATGCTCGGCGCGCTGTTCGTCACGACCGTGGCGGGCGGCCTGCTGGGCGTGTTCGCCCCGCGCGCCGAGTTCACCTCACCGGTCGAGCTGATCCTCCCCGGCTGGATCAGCGGCAACCCCTTCGTCCACAACCTGATCCATCCCACCGCCGCCCAAGTGCAGAAGGTCCTCGGCCACGCCTCCCCCCGCCCGGAGGCGCCTTTCGAGTGGGCCAACGCCTGGGGCGGCAACATCTCGGTGCTGCTCGTCTGGTTCGTGATCGGCTGGTGGGTGTACGGCGGCCCGCGCAGGCGCCTGGCCATGATTCCGCTGACCGCGCTGGCCGCGATCCCCGTCGTCTACTCGCTCAACCGCGGCCTGTGGATCGGGCTCGGCGTCGCCGCCGCGTACGTCCTGGTGCGCCTGGGCACGCGGGCTCGCATCGCGGCCTGCTCGGCTCTGGCCGCGGGGGCGCTGGTGTTCGCCCTCAGCCCGCTACAGGCGATGGTGGCCCAGCGGCTGGACAGCCCGCACAGCAACGACATCCGCGCCTTCACCGTGTCGGCGACCGTCGCCGCCGCGGGCACCTCACCACTCATCGGCTACGGCAACACCAGAAACGCCATGGGCAACCACCGGACGATCACCACCGGCAGGAGCGGCTGGTGTCCCACCTGCGGCCACCCGCCGCTGGGGAGCGACGGCCAGCTCTGGTACCTGATGATCACGCAGGGCTTCACCGGGGCCGTGCTCTACGTGGCGTTCTTCGCCGGGGCCGTCCGCCGCCACTGGCGCGACCGGAGCCCGATCGGCATGGCGGGGGTTCTCGTGATGATCCTCACCCTGCTCTACATGTTCGTCTACGACGGGCTGTTCACACCGCTCAGCCTGTATCTGATCTCCTTCGCGCTGCTCTGGAGGAACTCGATGGAGAGCACCGCCGCATGAACGACGCGCGCGCCCGTCTGCGCTACCTCGACGAGACCATCGACCTGCTGTTCCCCGGTCCCGGCGCCCCGAGACCCTACAGCCTGCTCCCCCACCGGCTGCTCCCCCGCAGGCTGGTCCCCCGCGCCTGGTGGCACCCCGGCGGAAAGCTCATCGTGCCGTCTGGGCAGGACGGCATCGAGAACCACCTGAGCGAGGTGTTCGACGCCCCCGTCCGCGTCACGCTGCGCGTGCGCCCCGCCCTGCGCGCCAACCGCAAGCCGATCCTGGAGGCACGCGGCCCCGACGGGCCGATCGCCTTCGTGAAGGTCGGCGACACCGACCTGACCAGGGAGCTCGTCGCACACGAGGCGCGGACGCTCGACCTGCTGGCCGGCGTGCCGCTGAAGACGGTCGTCCCGCCCGCCGTGCTGCACCACGGATCCTGGCGCGGCCTGTCCGTGCTGGCGCTGACCCCGCTCCCGGTACGGCGGGGACGGATCCCCCGCGGCGTCCTCACCGACGCGATCGCCGAGATCGCCCGCATCCCCGCGGAACCGGTCTCGGACCGCGTGCCCCCCGGAAACCTCCCGGACCCGGCAGATCGTGCCTTCGGAGTCTCCACGCAGGCTGCCGGGACAGGGCCGATCTCCGGGCCGATCTCCGGGCGGGGGTTCGCCTGGCACGGTGACCTGACGCCCTGGAACATCTCGCGGGGCCCCGACGGGCGGCTGCTGGTCTGGGACTGGGAGCGGTTCGGCACCGGAGTACCGCTTGGCTTCGACGCCGTCCACCACTTCTTCCAGCGGGCCCTGCGCCGCGACGATCCGGCCACCGCCGCCAGAGCCTGTGTGGCGCGGGCCCTGCGGGTCCTGGCCCCGTTCGGGCTGTCGGCTTCCGAATCCCGGCTGACCGCCATCCGCTACCTGATCGCGCTCGCCGACCGGCACACGGCCGACGGCCACGCGCCCCTCGGACCACCGGAACTCTGGCTCAACCCCGTCGTCGACTCCCAGGAGACCCTGCTGTAAAACCCGCGCTGGGCCGTTCGCTCCATATGGCCACGGGGTGCGCCCGGATCGCCCCCGCCAGCCCCCAGGGGACCCTCCCGTCAACGACCCCCTCCTGAAGGAGGGGGCTTGAGGCGCAGTGATGCGTTTTGAAGCCCCGCGTTGACCAGCCCTGGCCGTCAGCTCAAGGAGGTGCGTTTTGATGGCTACGTTGAACATAAGATCGCAGACCCACCGGCGGGTGCTTCCTCAGCCCGCCGCTCTGGAATCCGTGGGAGCAGACACGCCCGAGGGTGGGCACGAAACGGCTCACGGACACCGCCGCCAGGCGGTACCTGGCGTTCGACCTGGGCGAGGGGAGATCGAGCAGACCGGCACCCGATCTGCTCGGCGTCACCCCGAGGACGCTTCGGCGTCCGAGGGAGCCAACCGTGAGGTTCACCCCGTCGTGTTCGTCCTGGACGCCCACGGCCACCCGCTCGACCCCTGCCACCCTGCCCGTGCCCGCCGCCTGCTGGCAGCCGGGCGGGCGGTGGTTCACCGTCACACACCGTTCGTCATCCGTCTCAAGGACCGCGACGCGGCGACCTCGACCGTCGAAGGCGTGCACGTGGGCATCGACCCCGGCAGCAAGCACACCGGCCTGGCCGTGTTCACCGGCCATGAGGGGAGCCGGGCCGGACGGTATGCGATCCGGCTCGACCACCGAGGCGCGGCGATCCGCGACAAGCTCACCGCCCGCTCGCGCTATCGACGGCGACGCCGTAGCGCGAACCTGCGCTACCGCGCGCCCCGGTTCCTCAACCGCACCAAGCCGAAAGGGTGGCTCGCGCCGTCGCTGCGACACCGCGTCGACACCACCCTGTCGTGGTTGGCGCGGCTGACCCGGTGGGCGCCCGTCACCGCCGTCCACGTGGAGAAGGTCTCCTTCGACACCCACGCCCTGTCGGCCGGGCGACCGCTCGAAGGAACGGAGTACCAGCAGGGCACCCTCGCCGGGTACGAGGCCCGCGAATACCTGCTGGCCAAGTGGGGGCGCACCTGCGCCTACTGCGACGCGAGCGGCGTACCACTCAACCTCGACCACATCCACCCGCGTTCCCGGGGCGGCTCGGACCGGATCAGCAACCTCACCCTGGCCTGCATCGGCTGCAACCAGGCGAAGAACGCCACCCCGATCGAGGAATTCCTCAAAGGCAGGCCCGCCCTCCTGGCGAAGATCCTCCGGCAGGCGAAGGCTCCACTGCGGGACGCCGCCGCCGTCAACGCCACCCGGTGGGCGCTGTGGCGGGCCCTGGAATCGACCGGCCTGCCCGTTCACACCGCCTCCGGCGGGCGCACCAAATGGAACCGCTCCCGTACCGGCGCCGCCAAATCGCACACGTTGGACGCGTTGCACGTCGGCCACCTCGGCACCGTGACCGCCTGGCCGTCCACGGTCCTGGTGGTCACGGCGACCGGGCGCGGCACCTATGCCCGCACCATTCCTGACCGGTACGGGTTCCCTCGCCTTGTCCGGCCACGGAGCAAACTGCACCACGGCTTCCAAACCGGCGACCTGGTCCGCGCGAACGTCCCGGCAGGCAAAAAAGCCGGGATTCACGCCGGGCGAGTCCTGGTCCGCTCCTCCGGCTCGTTCGACATCACCACCCGGCACGGCCGCGTCACCGGGATCAACCACCGGCACGTCCGCCATCTTCAACGCGCGGACGGCTACGGCTACACGACCCAGAAAGAAGCCGATCGACATGACTGACCGATCAGGGCACGCCCGGGCCTTGGCGGCCATCCCGCTGCCGATTCCTCTCCGGCCTGAAGGCCGGAGCATCCTTGGGGGGTTGCGGTGAAACCCGCGCTGAAGCGCTCGCTCCACGCGGCCACCCGGGGCATGGGACGCCTCACCTCGGGGAGCCGGGTGCTGCCCTCCTTCCTCATCGTCGGGGCGCAGCGCTGCGGTACCACCTCCCTGTACCGCACCCTGTCCCAGCACCCGCTCGTCCTCAAACCGGTGCTGCGCAAGGGCGTGCACTACTTCGACATGGCGTACGACCGGGGCCTGTCCTGGTACCGGGCGCACTTTCCGCTGCGGATGTCGGCCTCCGTGCCGGCACGCAGATACGGTTGCCGGCCCCAGGCCTTCGAGTCGTCGCCCTACTACCTGTTCCATCCCCTGGCCGGCCCCCGTATCGCCCGCGACCTGCCGGGTACCAGGCTGATCGTGCTGGTCCGCGACCCCGTCGAGCGGGCCTTCTCCGCGCACGCCCACGAACTGGCCAGGGGGTTCGAGACGGAGCCGTCCTTCGCCAGGGCCGTGGAGCTGGAGGAGGACCGGCTGGCCGGAGCGGCGCAGGCCCTGCGCGACTCGCCGCACTCGACGAACCTGGCCCACCGCCACCACGCCTACCTGGCCAGGGGCCGCTACGCCGAGCAGCTCGCCCGGCTGGAGCCGCTGGTCGGCAGGGATCGCCTGCTCGTCATCGACAGCGGCCGGCTCTTCGCCGAACCGGAGCTCGTCTACGACCGCGTGCTGGCCTTCCTCGGACTGCCGCACCTCGGCGATCCGGTGTTCGAACGGCACAACGCCCGGACCAGACCCGCTCCGATGCCCCGCAGGCTCCGCCGTGAGCTGGCCGGCCGCTTCGAGGAGCAGGACACCCTGCTGACCTCGTGGCTGGGCGGGGAGCCGTCGTGGCGCCGCTGAGCCCCACCCGTCTGGCGGGTCTGACCGGCGCCGCGCGGAGCGGGGTGGCGGGGCTGCTGGGCGCGGGTGCCGGGGCCGCCGCCCAGTTCCTGATCGTCGTACTGGTCACCAGGGGGGTGGGCCAGGAAACGGCGGGTGCCTTCTTCTCGGTGACCGCCCTGTGCCTGGCGGTCGCCACGGTCCTGCGGCTGGACGCGGGGAACGGGCTCGTCTACTTCATCGCCAGGTCCCGTCCTTTCGACTACCGCTGCACCTCCGGCTACGTCCGCTCGGCGCTCGTCCCGGTCGCGTCACTCTCGCTGGCGGCCGCCTGTGCGGTCATCCTCAGCACCTCCGACCCCGCGCTGCGGGTGCTGGCGATGGCCCTGCCCGCGGTGACGTGCTCGGGCGTCGTGGTGAGCGCGACCCGGGGGTTCGGCTCGATGCGGCCGACCGTGCTGCTGGACGGCGTGCTCCAGCCGCTGGCCCAGCTCGCCCTGGTCGGGACCGTGGTACTCGCGGGCCGTGATTCGGTGCCGCTGCTCGCCGCGGCCTGGGCACTGCCGTATCTGCCGGTGCTGCTGCTGGCCTCGGCCTGGTTGCACCGGCGGCTGCCTCGGACGCCCTACCTGCCGGGCACCGCGCACGACCTGTGGCGCCACACCTGGCCCCGATCGCTGGCGGCCGGGATCCAGGCGGTGTTCCAGCGGCTGGACATCGTGATCGTGGCGCTGCTGGCCGGGCCGGCCGAGGCCGCCGTCTACACCGCCGCCACCCGTTTCAAGATCGTGGGGCAGCTGGCCGGCCAGGGCCTGGCGCAGGCCACCCAACCGAGGCTGGTGCGGGCCCTGGCCGAAGGCGACCTGCCACGTGCCCGGGAGCTGTACCAGTCGGCCACCGTCTGGCTGGCCCTGCTGACCTGGCCGGTCTGGCTCGGGTACGCGGCGCTCGCTCCGTGGCTGCTCGGAGCCGTCTTCGGGGACGGCTACGCCTCCGGTGCACCGGTGGCGATCGTGCTGGCCGCGACGATGGCGCTCGCCACCGCGTGCGGGATGGCCGACGTGGTGCTGACCGCCGCCGGGCACACCGGCGCCAGCCTGGCCAACCTGGCCGCCGCCGTCGCCACGACCGTGCTGCTCGACCTGCTGCTGATCCCCTCCCTGGGCTCGCTCGGCGCCGCCCTCGGCTGGGCGGGGGGCACGGTGGTCAAGAACCTGCTGCCGCTCTGGCACATCCACCGCCGGTACGGCCTGCGGCCCTTCGGCGCGCACAGCCTGGCCGCCCTGAGCCCGTGGCGGGCATCCTGATGAGCACCGCGCCCCCCGTACTGGTCACCGGACTGCCCAGGACCGGGACGAGCTGGACGGGCAGGATGCTCGCGGCGAGCGGGGAGCTGGTCTACGTCAACGAACCGCTCAACCCCGAGCACCCGCCTGGCGGCTCCCCGGGCGTCCTCGACTCCGTGGTCGGCCACCGCTTCCAGTACATCTGCACCGGCAACGAGCGGCTCTGGCTGCCCGCCTTCACCCGCACCGTCGCGCTGCGCTACGGGTTCCGGGCCGAACTGCGCCGCAACCGCTCGCCGTACGACCTGGCGCGGATGGTCCGGTACGGCACCGCGTTCACGCTGGGGCGGCTGGGCGGCCGCCGGGCGCTGCTTGACGACCCGTTCGCGCTGTTCTCCGCCGGATGGTTCGCCGACCGGCTCGGGTGCCGGGTGGTCATCCTGCTCCGCGACCCGGTGGCTTTCGTCGGTAGCTGGCAGCGGCTCGGCTGGACCGTCTACTTCCACGAGCTACTCGAACAGCCACTGCTGATGCGCGACCAGCCCCACCTGGAGGCGCTGCGCCCGCTGGTCGGCTCCCAGGACCGCATCGCCAAGGCGGTGGCCCTGTGGCGGGCGGCCGGGATCACCGCCGCCGACCTGGCCGAGCGGCATCCTCAGATAACCCTGGCCCGCTACGAGGACCTGGCCCGCGACCCACTGACGGAGTTTCGCCGCCTGTACGGGTGGGCGGGCCTGACGTGGTCGGCCCGCGCCGAGGAGCGCGTCCGCCGCGCGTGCACCGCCGCGTCCGGCGCGAGCAGCGGCGGCTTCGCCTGGAGCGGCCTGTCCCGCACGGCCTACCGGCCGATGGACTCGCGCCGCGCCCTCGCCGAGGCCGACGCCAGGCTGAGCCCGCAGGAGACCCTCCGGGTCAGGGAGCTGGCCTCCTGACGGACGACGGTCCCTCAGGAGAAGAGCCCGCGCAGCAGGGAGACCACGAGAAGCCCGAGGGCGTACGGCAGATCGTCGACCAGATAGCGGCGGGCCAGCCTGCCAGGCTCCCGGGTCAGCCGGAAGAGCCACTCCAGGCCACCTCTGCGCATCCACGCCGGAGCCCGCCGGACGGTGCCCGCGGCGAAGGCGATCGCCGAGCCACAGCCGACGAACCAGGTGCCCGGCAGGTCCCGGCGGAGCGAGGCGATGAGCCGTTCCTGCTTGGGGAAGCCGAGCCCGACGAAGACCAGCCGGGGTGCCGCGGCGATCACGGCGTCGCGTACCCGGGCATAGCTCTCCGGATCGTCCTCGAACCCGTACGGCGGGGCGTCGACTCCGGCGATCATCAGTTTCGGGTGACGGCCCACCAGCTCACAGGCCGCCTGCACGGCCGCGCCCGCGGGGCCGCCCAGCAGGTACACGGGATGGCGGTAGAAGGCGGCGGCCTCCGACAGGGACCAGATCAGGTCGGCACCGGCGACCCGGCCGGGCAGGGGGGTGCCGAGCAGTCTCGCCGCCCACACCAACGGCATGCCGTCCGCCACCGCGAGGTCGGCGCCTTCGACGAACCCGCGGGCCCGCTCGTCGCGGGCGACGATCCGGCTGATGTCGATGTTCGGGGTGACGAGGTGGCCGCCCTCACCGCGTTTCAGCGCGGCGACCACGTGGTCGACCACCTCGCCCTCGGTCATCGGGTCGATCGCGACGCCCGCCACCCGCACGCGCCTGCGCAGGCGTCTGCGGGTGGCCTTGTCCGGCCGGGGCCGCCGGCGGGGGGCGACCTGCGCCGCCCCCCGCCTGGCGGCCGGCGTCCCGGCCCGCCCGGCGACGGCGGGCAGGCCGGGCACCGGACCGTACCCGGTGGGCGCGGACCGGTGGTCGGTGACGGGCGGGATCGACATCACGGCGTGAACGGCCTTGCCCGTCACGGACGGGGCGATCTGCGGGTCGTAGCGAGATGGCGCCGAAGGATGCCCGGTGACCTGCCCCATCACGGTCGGGACCACCGGCAGGTCGTAGCGGGCGGTCGCGCGCGGACGATCGACGGCCCGCCCCACCTCCGACGGAGCGACGAGCAGATCGTGGCGAGCGATCATTGACGGGCGTTCGCCGCCCCGCCCCGGCAGGGGCGGGGCGGCCTGCGAGCCATGGCGCGCGAGCACCGGCAGGCGTTCGACGGCCTGACCGGCCGAGGGCGGGGCGACCTGCGGGCCGTAGCGGACCGTCACGCGCGGACGCTCGGTGATGGGCGCCATCAGATGCCGTGCCCTCGGTGGTGCAGGACGCTGAGCAGGGTCCGCGCGGGGACCAGGCCGGCCGCCACCGCGAGCGCGATGGGTGCCCGGGGCTCGCCGTGGCGGGCGGTGAACGCCCGCCAGGCCCAGCGGCCCGCCTCCCGCCGCTGGCCTAGGGCCGCGTGGTGGAAGGCGAGCTGACCGTAGACCCGCGCCGCGCCGCGCGGATCCACGGCCAGATCAGGGTGCCGGGCGAGCATCCACTGCAGCCCGGCGATCCGGTCGGCCCAGCGGGCCACGTACGAGGAGCCCCCCCAGCGCACCCGGACCAGAGGCCGGTCGACGTGCACGATGGGGTGCTGGGCGGCGGCGCGCAGCGCCAGGTCCCAGTCCTCGTTCTGGCCCTTGGGGGCGCTCTCGTCCACCCAGAGCCCGCCGCGCCGGAACACGAACGTCGAGGAGTGCACCATCACCATGCGCGAGCGCACCAGGTGGCGGTAGGTGACGCGGCTGGTCCCCGCCAGGCGGGGAATGCGGCGCGAGCCGTACTCGACCTCGATGGCGCAACTGGAGAAGCGGGCGTCCGGCTCCGCCTCCAGCGCGGCGACCTGGGCGGCGACCTTGCCGGGCAGCCACTGGTCGTCGTCGTCGCAGAAGGCGACAAGATCGGTGCCGAGGGCCGCGATGCCGGTGTTACGGGCGCCGGGCAGGCCCGGGGTGAGCCGGTTGGCCATCACCCGTACCCCGCGCGAGGGTGCCCCACGCCGGCCGGGTGCCAGTGCCCTGCTGGCCAGGAGGTCTGCCACCTGATCGGCGACCCAGGCCGGATCTCCGCCGTCCACGACCACCACCACCTCGACGGGGCCGGAGTGGTCCTGGCCGAGCACCGCGAGGGTGGCCGCGCGCAGCTGGTCGGGCCGGTGTCCCCGGGTGGGGATGACGACACCCACCGATGTGTTCACCAGAACCTCCTGTGATAGCCGTACTTGATCATGAGCGGCCAGGTCAGCGCGGTGACCAGGCGCAGCTGCCGGGACCCCGCGGCGGCACGCCAGCTGTCGTCCCTGGTCAGCTCGGTGCGGCCGACCGTGAAGCGGATGGGGTTGCCCGAGGCGGTGTGCGCCGTCGAGAGCTCCGCCCAGCTGCCCGAGAGGAAGTCGAGGCGGCAGGAGAGGCCGATCCTGGCGACCAGGCGCCTGAGCGTGTCGGCGGGGGCGCCGAGCAGGTCCTCATAGCGGACCCGGGTGACCGGGACGCCCCTGCGGGCGAGGAGTCCGAGGCCGAGGTTCTCACTCAGCCAGTGCAGCGAGGTGCGGGAGGGTGACCAGTGGGTCATCGGACGCCCGTCCTCTGGACGCTCGACCCGCCTGCGCCAGGAGTGTGCGACCGCGCGGGGGTCGCGGACCACGTGAACGACGTGGACGTCGACCCCGGCCGCCGCCAGGCAGAAGGCCAGCGAGGCGTGCTTGCTTGAGTCGATCACGACCGGGCAGTCGGCGACCTCCCCCGCCGCGTCGTACAGATCGCGGTGGACGGCGACATACTCGTCCAGCTCGGCGGTGCCGGGCGTCGGCCACCTGCCGTTGCCCGCCCGCTCCTCGGCCAGCAGCCTGGCCAGGGTCGGGATGCGCCGGGTACGGTCGACGCGGGCCCTGAGCGCGATCATCCGGTGGGCCAGGTCCGCGGACCAGCCTCCGAACGCGCGCATCCCGACCTTGTCCCAGAAGGGACACACCCCGAAGGGCTCGCCGCATCCGCAGGCCTCGTCCGCGAGCACGCTCCTGGCCCAGAGGTGGACGACCTCGCCGAGCGGCACGATGCCGGGGACCTCCCCGAGCAGGCGCTCCAGCAGCGTGGTCCCGCTGCGGCCGAGGCCACCCAGGAAAACCACCCGAGCAGGTGACGGACTATCAGACACAGGCACGAATCCTTACCCGACGGATACGGAACGTGCCGAGGCTAGCGCGGAGCGTAACGGAGAGGTCAGAGAACGGACAAAGGATCTACCCAGCGGATGACCTCCGCACGCAAAGCGGCCACGGCCGACGGTGCCGGGAACGGCTTGACCGAGTTCTTGTTTCGCATTTTTCCGGGGTGGCCTGATGCCGTGACCGAGCCGAATGATCTCGATGAGCGCCCCCGCCCCGGACTGGTTCGGGGCGGGGGCGCTCATCACCGGTCAGGGCCAGTCGGAGCAGAGGAACCAGTAGCCGGCCTGGCTCGACACCCCTCTGTACGGTTCGTCGATCTCAAGGCGCCATTGGCCCGTCTCCCCCTGCCGGGAGATGGGCACCGTCCACTGCTTCGGCACATCGACCGTGCCCGCGGAGTTGATCGTCAGCGAGGTCCACGGGTCGCGGACCCAGGCGTTGTTCGTCTGGGCGCTCTTGCGCGCGTAGGCGTAGCGGACGGTGCCCGCCCCGAGCGCGGTGATCGAGCCCTTCAGCGTGAAGGTGGCAGGCAGGTGCAGGTCGCAGGACTCCTCCTCGCTGGTGAACTCCACCTGGGTCAGCTTTGGCGTCGCAAGGGGCAGGCAGGTGGTGGACCAGCTAGCCGTACCGGATATGTGACGGGTTGTGAAGGGGAAAAGGATCGCTACCGTCCCGCTGCCCGGCCCGTGCCTCGGCAGCGATGGCCCGTCGGCATATGCCGAGCCACCGTGTTGAGAGATCTCCACCTCTTGCAGGTTCTGCCCCGGCCGAGGGTCCATGGGGTTCCCGGCGGCGTCGGTCCATATGAACACCGTCTGCCCCAGACCGGAGGTGATCCTGGCACGCAGCGGGGTCGAGACGTCCGGGCCACACGGGCCAACGTAGTGCAACTGGCTCAGGGAGGCGATCTCCGCGGTCTCGGGCGCGCAGTTCGTCTTGCTGAGCAGGCTCGGGCCCTCGTACGGCGCGGGTTCTACGATCTTCAGAACGTAGGGGCCCTCCTTCGAGGCCGAGCCGCGAGGCAGGGCACCGGTGACCTCATGCGATCCGGGGCCGGCGAACACGAGGGGCTGAGGGGTCTCGCTGCCCGGCAACGGACGGCGCGACACCGGGTTCAGCCACTGGTAGCTGATCGTCTGCGCGATCGGGGAGGTGATCGTTGCCTTGACCGGGGTGGTGACCTTCGATCCGCACAGCCCGTGGTACTCGGGCGCGGCGGTGGCGGTCACCTGCACGTCATGGCAGGTCCGGTTGATCGTGGTCTGTACCACTTCGCCGGTCTCGACATGGCCGTTGTCGGTCTGCACCAGGCCGACGACTTTGATCTGCCTGGTCCCCGATTCACGCACCGGGATAAGGATCTCCTTCGCACCGGGCCCGTTCTGGTCCTGCACGTGGGTGAAGACCTGGTAATTGTCGTTGAGCCCGCTCACCTTATAGCCCAGGTAAGCATTGCCCGGGCCGGTGTAGGTCAACTGCACGGTTACCTTGACATCGTTCCCAGTTCCTCGGCACAGCCCGGCGTAGGTGGGGTTGTCGACCTGAACACCCTGGACTACCACCTGGCCGTCCCCGTCGGCCGCCTGGGCGGGCCCCGGTAACAGCGCGGCGAGTAAGCCGAGGGCGAGCAGAGTCATGACACGCTTCATAGACACCTTCGTTTCACGATCGGAATGCCGTGAACGACAGGGACCGACGCCCTGAGCGGACCGCGACCGCACGGTGACGCCGCGCCCGGTGTCTCCCGGACGCGTGCCATCGGCTCCGGCGCGCGTGACAGAGACTTCGCAGTGCTCGCTCCGCTCGCCGCCATCGCTGCCCTTCCCAGGGCAGCGGCACCCCGCCGTCGCACGCCCACATCACCGTGCTGGACGGCAATGGGAAACGGCTTGCAACTGACTGGGAAGAGGACGGCCCGAAAGTGCCGAACCACCCACGGCCCGTACCGGGTCTCTCTCCCCCCACGTACGGGGAAGGAAAGCCTCGGTGACGGGCGCGGGCGGCGGGTGCCGGAAAGGGCCTATCTGGCGTCGACGATCATTCCGGCGCCGACCGTGTTGTTGGTGGCCTCGTCCACGAGGATGAAGCCACCGGTGAGCCGGTTGCGGGCGTAGTCGTCCACGAACAGGGGCTGGGTGACGCGGAGCGAGACGCGTCCGATCTCGTTGAGGCCGAGCGAGGAGGCGGCCTCGTCCCGGTGCAGGGTGTTGACGTCCAGCCGATAGTGCAGGTCCTTGACCAGGGCACGGGCTGTACGGGTGGTGTGCTTGATGGTCAGCTTGGCGCGCGGGGCCAGCTTGCTGGAATCCGCCATCCAGCAGATCATCGCCTCCAGTTCCTGGGAGACGTGCGGCTGGTTGTTCGGGCGGCAGATCATGTCGCCGCGCGAGATGTCGATGTCGTCCTCCAGCCGGAGGGTCACCGACATCGGCGCGAACGCCTCGTCGACCGGCCCGTCGAAGGTGTCGATCGACGAGATGCGCGTGGCCAGACCCGAGGGCAGGTGCATGACCTCGTCCCCCGGCTTCAGCACGCCTCCGGCGATCTGGCCGGCGTAGCCCCGGTAGTCGTGGAAGGCCGGGTCGGTGGCCCGCTGCGGGCGGATGACGTACTGCACGGGGAAGCGCACGTCGACCAGGTTGCGGTCGGAGGCGATGTGCACGTGCTCCAGATGGTGCAGGAGCGAGGACCCGTTGTACCAGGGAGTGTTCTCCGAGCGTGACACCACATTGTCACCGTGCAGCGCGGAGATCGGGATGAACGTCAGGTCCGGCGCGTTCAGCTTGGAGGCGAAGGCGGTGAACTCCTCGCGGATCTCCTCGAACCGCTCCTGCGAGTAGTCGACCAGGTCCATCTTGTTGACGGCCAGGACCAGGTGCGGCACCCGCAGCAGCGTGGTGAGGAAGGCGTGCCGCCGCGACTGCTCCAGCACGCCCTTACGCGCGTCGATCAGGACGATCGCCAGGTCGGCGGTGGAGGCACCGGTGACCATGTTGCGGGTGTACTGGATGTGCCCGGGGGTGTCGGCGATGATGAACTTGCGCTTGGGAGTGGCGAAGTAGCGGTACGCCACGTCGATGGTGATGCCCTGCTCCCGCTCGGCCCGCAGGCCGTCGGTGAGGAGCGACAGGTCGGTGTACTCGGTGCCGCGGTCCCGGGAGGTGCGCTCGACGGCCTCCAGCTGGTCCTCGAAGATCGCCTTGGAGTCGAAGAGCAGCCGCCCGATGAGCGTCGACTTTCCGTCGTCGACGCTTCCCGCCGTGGCAAAGCGAAGGATGTCCATCAGAGGTGCTCTCCAGAGGTCGTACGGCGTGCGGCGCGGGACCGCGCGGGAAGAAGGGAGACGGGAGGGTGGGTGAGCACTAGAAGTAGCCCTCCCGCTTGCGATCCTCCATGGACGCCTCGGAGGCGCGGTCGTCGGCGCGGGTGGCGCCGCGCTCGGTGATCCGGCTCACCGCGATCTCCTCGATGATCGCCTCGACCGTCGCGGCACCCGACTGGACCGCGCCGGTGCAGGTCACGTCGCCGACCGTGCGGTAGCGGACCGTCATCTCCTGGAGCGGCTCGTCCTCGTCGCGGGTGATGAACTCGCTGTCGGCCAGCAGCATGCCGTCGCGCTCGAACACCTTGCGGGTGTGCGCGTAGTAGATCGAGGGAATCTCGATGCCCTCGCGCCGGATGTAGTCCCAGATGTCGAGCTCGGTCCAGTTGGACAGCGGGAACACCCGGATGTGCTCGCCCTTGCGGATCCTGGCGTTGTAGAGGTTCCACAGCTCGGGACGCTGGTTCTTGGGGTCCCACTGGCCGAAGTCGTCACGGAAGGAGAACACCCGCTCCTTGGCGCGGGCCTTCTCCTCGTCACGGCGGGCGCCGCCGAACACGGCGTCGTACTCGTTCTCCTCGATCGCGTCCAGCAGCGTCGTGGTCTGCAGCCGGTTGCGCGAGGCCCTGCGGCCGGTCTCCTCGACGACGCGCCCGGCGTCGATGGAGTCCTGGACGCTGGCGACGACCAGGCGCGCGCCCAGCTGTGCGGCGCGGCGGTCACGGAACTCGATGACCTCCGTGAAGTTGTGGCCGGTGTCGACGTGCATCAGTGGGAAGGGAATCGGCGCGGGCCAGAACGCCTTCTCCGCGATGCGGAGCATGACGATGGAGTCCTTACCACCGGAGAAGAGCAGACAGGGACGCTCGAACTCGGCCGCGACCTCACGCATGATGTGGATGGCCTCTGCCTCGAGGACGTCGAGCTGCGACGTGGTGTAGTCGCGCTGAAGCATCAAACTCTCCTAGCGGGGATTAGCGGTGCAGATCCCGGATTCCAGCGAGCAACGTCGGCGCCAGTCCCGGTAGGGATACAAGGATATCCGGCAGTGAGGGGTCAGGCTGGTTGTAGGCCAGCTGCGAGCCGTCGATGCGGCTGGCGTGGGCCCCCGCGGCGAGGGCCACCGCGACGGGCGCGGCGGAGTCCCACTCGTACTGGCCCCCGGCGTGCACGTAGGCCTCGACCGCTCCGGTGAGCACCGCGGAGATCTTGGCGCCCGCCGACCCGATCGGTACCAGGTCCGCGCCGACGAGAGCGGCCAGTTTCTGGACGAACTCCGGCGGGCGGGTCCTGCTGACCGCGATCCGCGGCCTGGCGTCCGCCTCGGGGGCGGGCCGCACCGGAGGTTCGACGGTGGAGAGCGTACGGCCCTGGGCCGGTAGCGCGACGGCTCCGGCCGTCAGCGTGCCACGCTCCCAGAGTGCCACGTGGACCGCCCAGTCCTCGCGGCCCTCCTCGGCGAACTCTCGGGTGCCGTCCAGCGGGTCGACGATCCAGACCCGCTCGGCACGGAGCCTGCGCGGGTCGAGGCGCTCCTCGCTGGTCGCCTCCTCGGACAGCACGCTGTCGTCCGGGCGCAGCCGTGCCAGGGCCTCCATCAGGAACAGGTGGGAGGCGATGTCACCCTCCTTGCGCAGCTCGGAGGGGTTGTCGAAACCCCGCTCCGCGCGCAGGGCCGCCAGCTTCTCGCCGGCCGTCGTCGCCAACTCCGCGGCGAGTGTGTGATCGTCGCGAACGGTCATCAGTATGCTCCAGCTCCTCGCGCGACAGCCGACCAGGTCTTCCACAGGATCTGCAGGTCCAACATGAGGGACCAGCTCTCCACGTAACGCAGGTCCAACCGTACCGATTCCTCCCAGGACAGGTCAGAGCGACCGCTCACCTGCCACAGACCGGTCATGCCCGGCTTGACCAGCAACCGGCGGCGGACATCGTCACCGTACCCGGCCACCTCCTCCGGTAGTGGCGGCCGGGGGCCCACCAGGGACATGTGTCCCAGCAGCACGTTGATCAGCTGGGGCAACTCGTCCAGCGAATGGCGGCGCAGCCAGGCACCCAGCGGGGTCACCCTCGGATCGTTCTTGATCTTGAAGAGCGGGCCCTGTCCGTCACTGGACAGGGTGATCTTCCGGCGCTCGGCGTCGGCGCGCATCGTCCGGAACTTGTAGATCGTGAACTCGGCGCCGTCGCGGCCCACCCTCGTCTGCCGGAAGAACGCCGGCCCGGGCCCGGAGGCCCGCACGGCCGCCGCCACTCCCACCAGCAGCGGGAGCAGCACCGCCAGCAGCACCCCGGCGCCGATGCGGTCGAACAGGTTCTTGACCACCTGGCGCAGGCCGGAGATCTCGGGGTGATCCACGTGCAGCAGTGGCAGCCCCGCCGCCGGACGGATGGTGATCCGCGGCCCGGCCACCTCCATCAGCGCGGGGGCCACGACCAGGTCCGTGTCGGTCTTCTCCAGCCGCCAGGCCAGTCGCCGCAGCGCCACCCCGTCCATCTCCGGGCAGGCGAGCACGGCCACGGTGTCGGCGTGGACCTGCCCGACCGCGAGCGCGACGTCGGAGAAATCGCCGAGAAGCGGCACGCCCTCCACGTCGCCCATCCCGTCGCGCGGGGCGCAGGCCCCGACGACCTCCATGCCGTGGTAGCGCTCCCGGCGGAACCTGCGGACCAACTCGGTGATCGCCACCCGGTGACCCACCGCCACCACCCGCCGCATGCACCTGCCCCGGGCCCGCCTGCGGTGCAGGGAGCGGCGCAGCCCGTACCGCGCCAGCAGGGTGAGCAGTGTCGTCAGCGGGAGCGCCAGCACCACGTAGCCGCGGGCCACATCGGTCTTGGTGAGGTAGGCACCGACGGCGAGGGCGGCGGTGAGCATGAAGCCGCACTGGAGGATCCGCTGGAACTCCTCCGAGCCCAGGCCGATGAGCCGAGGCTCGTAGGCGCGGTTCAGCGCGATCACGCAGACCCAGACGGCGGGCAGCGCGGCGCTCAGCATGACGTACGGGAAAACGTAGGCGGTAACCTCGCCGAATCGAACGAGCAGCGCGAGGGCTCCGGCCAGGGCGGCGCAGATGGTGTCGGCGGCGAGGGCCATCGCGCGGTGCCCCCGCACCCAGTCCGGCATGTGACGGCGCGAGGCCGGCACGACTCCGGCTCCGGACCCGGCTCCGGATACGGCCTGGACTGCGGTCACGTCGCGCACGCGCTCCCCCTGCGTAACCGTTCACGGACAGACAGTTACGTAATGGTAGCGGCGACAAGAGAGGCCCGAAGGTTGAAGACCGAAACGTACATATCTGTGGATGTCGAGGCCGATGGCCCCATTCCGGGACCGTATTCGATGGTCAGCCTAGGTATGGCGGTGGCCGGGCGGATGACCGGAAAGGTCTTTGAACCGGTCGATCCACAGACCCGTACGTTCTACGCGGAGCTGCGGCCGATCAGCGACGACCATGTGCCCGAGGCGCTCGCCGTGAGCGGGCTTGACCGGGAGACGCTGATCCGCGAGGGCCGCGACCCGGCCGAGGCGATGCGGGAGGCCACCGCGTGGATCCGCGACGCGTGCGGGAACAGCGCACCGGTACTGGCGGCCTACCCACTCTCCTACGACTGGATGTGGATTTATTGGTACTTCATGCGATTCGCCGGCGCCTCACCGTTCGGGCACTCGCGCTGCATCGACATGAAGACGCTGTACGCGGCCAAGGCGGGAGTGCCGATCGGCTGGGCGACCAAGCGGCAGATGCCCAGGCACCTGCTCTCCCAGCGACCGCACACGCACAACGCCCTGGACGACGCCATCGAGCAGGCCGAACTCCTCCAGAACCTGATGGCCCTGAACCCACACCCGTCGCCGGACCGAGAAGCCCCGTGAAACCGCGGCCACGCCCCGAAGACGCCTCCAAGAAGCCTTCCCTGAGGGACTCCCCGCAAGAACGCGCCCGTGAGGACGCGCCCGTGCTCCATCCCTGAGGGACTCCCCGTGAGGCCGCGCCGGCCAGTCGCCCCAGGAAGCATCATGAGGACGAGCCCGTGCTCCGTCCCCGAGAGACTCCCCGTGAGGCCGCGCCGGCGACTGGACTGAGGAGAGCGGGGTCGCGAGGAACGAGCGGCCCCGGTCGACGAGGGAAGGAGCCGGGTAAGAGCGGCCGAACCGCGACGCGTTAGCGTCGCAATTAACGCGGAGGTCCCGAGATGTTCAGGTCGCCCGCGTGGAAGGCGTTCTGGGTCGGCTCCAGGCCGACCCTGATCAGCGACTCCACCACGTCGGCCGCACGGTCGACCAGGAACCCGAGATCCTTGCGCTCGGCGGTGGCGAAGTCACGCAGGACATAGCTCGCGGCGTCCATCCGGCCCGGCGGGCGGCCGATGCCGAACCGCACCCGCAGGTAGTCCTTGGTCGCCAGCGACTTGGTGATCGACTTCAGCCCGTTGTGACCGTTGTCGCCGCCGCCCAGCTTGGCCCTCAGCGCGCCGTACGGGATGTCCAGCTCGTCGTGGACCACGATCACCCGGGCCGGATCGACCTTGTAGAAGTCGGCCAGGGCCTTGACCGGTCCGCCGGACAGGTTCATGAAGGACAGCGGCTTGGCCAGCACCGCGGGGACACCCGCCAGGCGGCCCTCCAGCACCTCCGAGCGCGACCTGTGCGCCTTGAACCGCCCACCGGCGCGCGCGGCCAACTCGTCCAGGACCATGAACCCCGCGTTGTGCCGGTTTCCTACGTACTCCGGCCCGGGGTTTCCCAGGCCCACGACCAACCAGCGGTCCACGATCGGCATCCCCTTCATACGCGCGTCAGGGCGGCCCGGAACCGGGCCGCCCTGACAGATCTAGCAGAGAAAACTACTCGGCGCTCTCGGCACCCTCGGCGGCCGCGCCCTCGGCCGGAGCGGCCTCGGCGGCCTCGCCCTCGGCCGCCGGCTCGGCGGTCGGGGCCGCGGAGATGATCAGGACCAGCGCCTCGGGGTCGGCGGCGAGGGTCGTGCCCTTGGGCAGCTTCAGGTCGGCGGTGGTGATCTGGGTGCCGACCTCCAGGCCCTCGACGTCGACCTCGACACCCTCGGGGATGTGGGTGGCCTCGGTCTCGACCGAGACGGAGACGAGCTGCTGGTCGAGGATGCCGTCGGCGACCTCACCGGTCACGATGACGGGAATGTCGACGGTGACCTTCTCGCCGCGCCTGACGAGAAGGAGGTCGACGTGCTCAAGGAAGCCCTTGATCGGGTCGCGCTGGACGCCCTTGGGCAGCGCGAGCTCGTCGACCGCACCCTCAAGGCGGATCAGCACGTTCGGCGTACGCAGGGCGAGCAGCAGCTCGTGACCCGGCAGGGACAGGTGCCTCGGCTCGGAGCCGTGTCCGTAGAGGACGACGGGCACCTTGTCCTCGCGACGGATCTTGCGGGCGGCGCCCTTGCCGAACTTGTCGCGGAGCTCGGTGGTGATTACCACTTCGGACATGACTGATCTCCTAGGGATCTCGAGAATCGGAAGATGCGTTCCCCCTCACCCGCCCTAGCGGAAGGCGTTACGAACGCAACCTGACAAGCCTACCGTGCTTATTGCGACGCTAACGCGTCGCGGTTCGGCCGCTGGGACCCGGCTCCTTCCCTCGTCGACCGGGGTCGCTCGTTCCTCACGAGTTGCCGGCGACGCCGGCGCGTCGCGGTTCGGCCGCTCAAACCCGGCTCCTTCCCTCGTCGACCGGGGCCGCTCGTCCCTCACGAGTTGCCGGCGACGCCGGCGCGTCGCGGTTCGGCCGCTCAAACCCGGCTCCTTCCCTCGTCGACCGGGGCCGCTCGTCCCTCACGACCCCGCTCTCCTCGGTCCAGTCCCCGGCGCGGCCTCACAACCCCGCTCTCCTCGGTCCAGTCGCCGGCGCGGCCTCACAACCCCGCTCTCCTCAGTCCAGTCCCCGGCGCGGCCTCACGGGTAGTCCCTCAAAGGGGGTGAGGGGCACGTCCCATTGCCCTTCTTGAGGGCGGGGCAAGAGCGGGGCGCGTGGAAGCCCCTCCCCCCGAGAAATGTGAGCCCGGGGGGAAGAAGAAGGGAAAGAGGTGGGGGTGTTCAGCGGGGAGGGGGTTGAGCTTTAGCTGTCGCCTTCGAAGAGGCTGGTCACCGAGCCGTCGCTGAAGACCTCGGTGATGGCCCGGGCGATCAGCGGGGCGATCGACAGGACCGTGAGCTTGTCGAACCTCTTGTCCTCGGGGAGCGGCAACGTGTTGGTGACGATGACCTCGGAGACCCTGGAGTTCTTCAGCCGGTCGACCGCGGGGTCGGAGAAGACCGCGTGGGTGGCCGCCACGACCACGTTGGTGGCGCCCTGCTCGTAGAGGGCGTCGGCCGCCTTGCAGATCGTGCCCGCGGTGTCGATCATGTCGTCGATCAGCACACAGGTCCGGCCCTTCACCCGGCCGACGACCTCGCTCACCTTCACCTGGTTGGCCACGTCGAGGTCGCGGCGCTTGTGGATGAAGGCCAGCGGGGTGCCCAGCGTGTCGGCCCAGCGCTCCGAGAGCCGCACCCGCCCGGTGTCGGGTGAGACGATCGTGGTCGTGTCCAGGTCGAGCTTGTCCTTGAGGTAGTTGACCAGGACGGGCATGGCGAACAGGTGGTCCACCGGGCCGTCGAAGAAGCCCTGGATCTGGGAGGTGTGCAAGTCGATCGACATCAGCCGGTCGGCGCCGGCCGTCTTGAACATGTCGGCCATCAGGCGGGCGGTGATGGGCTCGCGGCCCCGGCCCTTCTTGTCCTGGCGGGCGTAGCCGTAGAACGGCATGATCACGGTGATCCGCTTGGCGGAGGCACGCTTGAGCGCGTCCACCATGATCAACTGCTCCATGATCCACTGGTTGATCGGCCCGGTGTGGCTCTGCATGACGAACGCGTCACAGCCACGGACCGACTCCTGGTAGCGGGCGTAGATCTCCCCGTTGGCGAAGTCGCGCAGCGTGGTCGGTGCCGCGTCGACTCCGAGGTGACTCGCCACCTCGTCCGCCAACTCCGGATGCGCCCGCCCGGAGAAGAACATCAGGTTCTTCTCGCCGGTCTTCTTGATGCCGCTCATGCCGTCCCCCTCGCCGGAGAGCACATCGATGTCCGTGCGACGCCGCGCCCACCGGGCCGCTCGCTCCGCTCACTCACGTCTGGCTCCCCTGCTGTTTCTCCGGCTCGGCGGCCTTCAGCGCCGCCTGAGCCGATCTGGTGCCCGCGCGCCTGCGCACGACCCACCCTTCGATATTGCGTTGCCGTCCGCGGGCCACCCCGATGCTCCCTGCCGGGACATCTCCGTCGATGACCGAACCCGCGGCCGTATATGCGCCGTCGCCGATGTTGACCGGCGCGACGAGCATGGTGTCGCATCCGACGAAGGCGTGCTCGCCCACCGTCGTGTGATGCTTGTTGACCCCGTCATAGTTGACGAAGATCGCCGAGGCGCCGATGTTGGCGCCGGCGCCGATCGTCGCGTCACCCACATAGCTCAGGTGCGGAACCTTCGCACCCTCCCCGACCTGGGCGTTCTTCATCTCGACGTACGTTCCGGCCTTGGCCTTGCGCGCCAGCACGGTGCCTGGGCGCAAATAGGCGTACGGCCCGACCAGGGCCTCGGGGCCGATCACGGCCTCGGTGCAGACGGCGTTGCGCACCAGCGCCCCCTCGCCGACGACGGTGTCGGTCAGCGTGCTGGCGGGACCGACCTCGGCGCCCTCGGCGACCGCCGTACGGCCGTGCAGCTGGGTACCGGGGTGGATCACCACGTCCTGTTCGAGGGTGACGTCCACATCGATCCAGGTGCTGGCCGGGTCGACCACGGTCACCCCGGCCCGCATGTGCGTCTCCAGCAGGCGCGCGTTGAGAACCCGGCGGGCGAAGGCGAGCTGTACGCGGTCGTTGACGCCCTCCACCTCCACGTAGTCGGCCGCGACGTGGGCGCCGACCCGGTGGCCGTCCTGGCGCAGGATCGCGAGGACGTCCGTGAGGTACTCCTCGCCCTGGGCGTTGGAGGCGGACACTCGCTTGACCGCGTCGGCCAGCAGGGACCCGTCGAAGGCGTAGACGCCGGAGTTCATCTCTTTGATCGCCCGCTGCGCGGGGTCGGCGTCCTTCTCCTCGACGATCTCCAGGACCGCCCCCGAGGCGTCGCGGATGATCCGGCCGTAGCCGTACGGGTCGGGAACCTCGGCCGTCAGCACGGTGACGGCGTTGCCGTCCTCGCCGTGCCGTTCGAGCAGGGCCGCGAGGGTCTCGGAGCGCAGCAGCGGCGTGTCGCCATAGGTCACCAGGACGGTGCCGCCGATGGTGCCCACCGTCTCCAGGACGGTACGGACGGCGTGACCGGTGCCCTTCTGCTCGGTCTGGACGACGACCTGCGCGTCGGGGCCGGTGCCGGCCAGATGCGCCTGGACCCGCTCCCGTTCGTGGCCGATGACAACGATGAGCCGCTCGGGTTCGAGCCCTCTTGCGGCGGCGAGCATATGGTCGACCAGGGTACGGCCGCACAGTTCATGAAGGATCTTTGGCGTTCTCGACTTCATCCGGGTGCCCTCGCCTGCGGCAAGGACAATCACGGCGGCCGGGCGCGGCACACTCACGGACGAGGCTCCCTCGGCGTCGCGGCTGAGACATGACGGAGCACGATGACGGACATCCACCCCCAGGGCATGGCACCGTCACCTGCTCGACAACGTGAGGATACCTTCCCGTTCGGGAACCCACCCAGCCGACTAGCCGAGCCAATAAAGCAGACATAAGAGACGGCTCCGGCACCAGGACTCGAACCTGGACAACAAGGACCAAAACCTTGCGGGCTGCCAATTACCCAATGCCGGATCGGCCAGACAGCAGGGACGACCCCCGTATGCCTGGCCCCCCTACGATACAGAGCCCGCGGTGCCGAACGCGCGCCGTTTGGAAGCCGTCGTGCTCACGAAGTCGAGCGGCCCCGGCAATGAGCCTGGAGAACCCGTCGTTTGGCAGGTCAGACACGGGTAGAACAGATTACGAAGCCGCTACGGCGCCAGCCCCAGAGGGTCAGCTTCCACACACTTGGTGCTTAGGGATTCCTAACTTACGATGGCGTAGGTTACGGTGGCGTAGCCGCACGTGAATCCTTGCCTTTTCCGAACCACCGCGAGGTAGCGCATGACCGTCATCGAAGAACGCCCAGCTCCGGGCCCCAAACCCGACGTAGACCCAGAGCCGAAAACACTGCCCGAGATCATCACCTTCGGGGTGGTCGTCGGCGCCCCGCTGATCGCCCTGGCCGCGGCCATCCCGTTCGCCTGGGGCTGGGGACTCGGCTGGTCCGACATCGTGATCGCGGCGGTCTTCTACGTGGTCACCGGACTGGGTGTCACCGTCGGCCTGCATCGCCACTTCACGCACGGCTCGTTCAAGGCCAAGCGCCCACTGAAGATCGCGCTGGGCATCGCGGGCAGCCTCTCGATGGAGATGTCGGTGCTCGACTGGGTGGCCACCCATCGCAAGCACCACAAGTTCTCCGACAAGGAGGGCGACCCGCACTCGCCGTGGCGCTTCGGCACCGGCTTCGTGGCCGTGTCCAAGGGCCTGCTCTGGGCGCACATGGGCTGGCTGTTCGAGGCCGATCGGGCCAACCGCGAGAAGTACGCCCCCGACCTGGTCAAGGACCCGGACATCATCAAGCTGCACAAGTTCTTCCCGGTCCTGGCGATCACCACGATAGTCATGCCCGCCCTGCTGGGCGGCCTGCTGACCTGGTCGTGGTGGGGCATGGCCACCGGTTTCTTCTGGGGCACCCTGGTCAGGGTCGGCCTGCTGCACCATGTGACCTGGTCGATCAACTCCATCTGCCACGTCTTCGGCGAGGAGGTCTTCGAATCACGCGACAAGTCCCGCAACGTGTGGTGGCTGGCCATCCCCTCCTTCGGCGAGTCCTGGCACAACCTGCACCACTCCGACCCCACCTGCGCCCGGCACGGCGTGCTGAAGGGGCAGATCGACCTCAGCGCCGGCGTCATCCGCTGGTTCGAGAAGGCCGGCTGGGCCTACGACGTCCGCTGGCCCACCCCCGAACGCCTAGCCGCCAAACGCATCGCCGCCTGACACCCCCACCTCTCCTGCTACGGGGAGATGTTCTCTCCCCCGGGAACACTCCCCATGAGGCCGCGCCCGGCCACAGCCCAAGGGACTCCCCTGAGGACGTGCCTGAGACGTCTTCCTTGAGGGACCACCCGTGAGGCCGCGCCGGCGACTGGACTGAGGAGAGCGGGGCCGTGAGGCCGCTCACCTACGGGCCTCGTGAGGTCGTTTACCTACGGGCTCCCGTGAGGCCGCGCCGGGGACTGGACTGAGGAGAGCGGGGTCGTGAGGAACGAGCGGCCCCGGTCGACGAGGGAAGGAGCCGGGTAAGAGCGGCCGAACCGCGACGCGTCAGCGTCGCCAATAGCACGTCGCATTCAACACCCCGGAGCAGCATTATTAGAACCGTGAGCGAACCCCGACGGCGGATGTCAGGTAAGGAACGCCGGGAACAGCTGATCCAGATCAGCAGGACCCTGTTCGCGGAGAAAGGGTTCGACGGCACATCGGTCGAGGAGATCGCGGCGACCGCCAACGTCTCCAAGCCGGTGGTCTACGAGCACTTCGGCGGTAAGGAGGGCGTGTACGCGGTCGTCATCGACCGGGAGATGCAGAAGCTGTTGATCATGGTGACCGAGGCCCTGTCCGCCTCGCACTCGCTGATCAAGCTGGAGCGGGCGGCCCTGGCCCTGCTGGCCTACGTGGAGGAGAACAGCGAGGGTTTCCGCATCCTCGTTCGCGACTCGCACGCCGCCTCGGGGACCGGCACGTTCGCCAGCCTGATCAACGACATCGCCAGCCAGGTCGAGGACGTCATGGTCGACGAGTTCGTCGAACGGGGCTATGACCCCAAGCTGGCCCCCATGTACGCCCAGATGCTGGTCGGCATGGTCGCGCTGACCGGCCAGTGGTGGCTGGACGTGCGCAGGCCGTCGCGCGAGGAGGTCGCCGCGCACCTGGTCAACCTGGCCTGGAACGGCCTGACCGGGCTGGACCCGAGCCCTCGGCTCACCGCCTCCTCTCGCGGCCTGGGGCAGCGGCCGGCCCAGGCGCCGCAACGCCCGGCCGACGCCGGCCCCCATCCACCGGGATCGCGCTCGGCGGGATCACGGCCGCCCGTGCCTCAGCCGCCCTCGCCCCCGACCGAAAAGGAGCTCCGGGAGCAGGAGAAGGCCCGGGAGCGGGCGCAGAAGGAACAGGAGAGGCTGCGCGAGCGCGAACAGCGCGAGGCCGAGAAGCTGGCCAGGGAGCAGGAGAAGGCCCGGCTCCGCGAGCAGCGGGAGCTGGAGAAGGCGCGCGAGCGGGAGCAGAAGGAGCAGCAGCGACTGCTGAGGGAGCAGGAGCGGGCCCGCGAGCGGGAGATGAAGGAACTGGAGAAGGCGATGCTCCGCGAGGCCAGGGCCGCCGAACGCGAGGCCGTCAAGCGAGCGAAACTCGTTGGTGAAGAGACGGGAAAGCTTGAGCCAAGTGAGTAAACAACGGCGCCCGTTGAGACGAAATTAACGTTCTGTTCAACAAAAGCGGGCATTCTGGTCATATGTCCGCTGAACTCGCCCGTTCCACCCCCGACGGACTTCCTCTCCCGCAGGAGCGCTTCCTCAACCGGGAGGAGAGCTGGCTCCAGTTCAACCAACGGGTTCTGGAGATGGCGGAGGATCCGTCCCTGCCGCTGCTGGAGAGAGTGCGGTTCCTTGCCATCTTCGCCAGCAACCTGGACGAGTTCTTCCGGGTACGGGTGGCCGGGCTGAAACGGCGGATGGCCACCGGCCTCCTGCTCCGCACGAAGAGCGGTTTGAAACCCCGCGAGGAACTGCCCAGGATCGCGGCGATCGCCAACGACCTAGCGCTGCGGCAGTCGGCCTGCTTCTACGAGCGGATCCGCCCGCAACTGAGCGCCGAGGGCATCGAGATCGTGCGCTGGGACGACCTCGGCCGCGACGAGCGCACCGAGATGCGCAAGCTCTTCAGGGAGCGGATCAGGCCGGTGCTGACGCCGCTGGCCGTCGACCCCGCCCACCCCTTTCCGTACATCTCGGGACTCTCGCTGAACCTGGCCGTCACCGTCCGCAACCCCTCGACCGGCAACACGGTCTTCGCCCGGGTCAAGGTGCCCAGCCGGCTTCCCCGCTTCGTCACGGCGTCCATGAACCGTTTCGTCCCGCTGGAAGATGTCATCGCCGCTCACCTGGGGCAGCTTTTCAAAGGTATGGAGATCGTCGAACACCATGCCTTCCGGGTGACCCGTAACGAGGACCTGGACGTCGACGAGGACGTCACCGAGAACCTCATGCAGGCCTTGGAACGCGAGCTTCTCAAGCGCCGCTTCGGCCCTCCGGTCCGGCTGGAGGTCGAGGACACCATCACCCCCGAGGTGCTGGACCTGCTGGTGGACGAGCTGGGAGTGGCCGAGCACGAGATCTGCCGGCTGCCGGGGCCGCTGGACCTGACCGGGCTGCACGCGATCGCCGACCTCGACCGGGGCGAGCTGACCTTCCGCCCGTTCGTGCCCGCCGAGGTGGTGCACGTCGAGGACGACATCTTCGCGGTGCTGCGCGAGCGGGACGTGCTGCTGCACCACCCGTACGACTCGTTCTCCACGAGCGTGCAACGGTTCATCGAGCAGGCCGCCGCCGACCCGAACGTGCTGGCCATCAAGCAGACCCTCTACCGCACCAGCGGCGACTCACCGATCGTGGACGCGCTGATCGACGCCGCCGAGGCGGGCAAGCAGGTGGTCGTGGTCGTGGAGATCAAGGCCAGGTTCGACGAGCACGCCAACATCACCTGGGCGCGCAAGCTGGAGCGCGCCGGATGCCACGTGGTCTACGGCGTCGTGGGGCTGAAGACCCACTGCAAGCTCGCCCTGGTGGTGCGGCAGGAGGTCTCGGGCGAGCTGCGCAGCTACTGCCACATCGGCACGGGCAACTACAACCCCAAGACCGCCAGGCTGTACGAGGATCTGGGCCTGCTCACCGCCGACCGGCTGGTCGGCGAGGATGTCACGGACCTGTTCATCCACCTGACCGGCTACTCCAACCACTCGGCCTACCGGCGGCTGCTGGTCGCCCCGCACTCCCTGCGCGGCGGCCTGCTGGCCAGGATCGAGCGGGAGATCTCCCATCAGGAGGCGGGCCGCCCCGCCGGCATCAGGATGAAGACGAACTCCCTGGTCGACGAGCCCATCATCGACGCCCTCTACCGGGCGTCGCGGGCCGGCGTACCGGTGGATCTGTGGGTGCGAGGGGTCTGCACGCTCCGCCCCGGCATACCGGGGCTGTCGGAGAACATCCGGGTCAGGAGCGTGCTGGGCCGTTTCCTCGAACACTCGCGGATCTACGAGTTCGGCCACGGCCGGCGTCCGGAGGTCTGGATCGGCAGCGGTGACATGATGCGCCGCAACATCGAGCGCCGGGTGGAGGTGCTGGTCAAGGTCGCCAGCCAGCAGCAGCGGAACTACCTCAGCGGCCTGCTGGACCGGGCCATGTCCGACGACACCGCGACCTGGTGGCTCAACCCGGACGGGACCTGGGTCCGGCATCCCGGCAATGACCTGCAGACCTATCTGATCGGCACCCGTAGGTGGAGGGCCATCGATGACTGAGCACGCCGTCCACCCGGACGGCATGATCCGCGCGGCCGGGGCGGTCGTCTGGCGCGGTTCACCGGACGCGCCGGAGGTCGCCCTCGTCCATCGGCCCAGGTACGACGACTGGTCGTTCCCCAAGGGGAAGCTGAAGAACGGCGAGCACGCCATCGCCGGCGCGCTGCGCGAGGTGGCCGAGGAGACGGGGATCACCGTGGAGCTCGGCCGGTCGCTGCCGCCGAGCCACTACACGAAGGGCGGGCTGCCCAAGCGCGTCGACTACTGGCTGGCCAGGATGGTCTCCGAGGAGAGCCGTACCGACAGGCGCGAGGTCGACGATGTGGTCTGGCTGCCTGTGCGGGAGGCCGCACGGCGCCTGACCTACGACTGGGATGCCGGGCTGCTCCGCGCGCTCGGCGCGGCATCGCCGACGACCACCCCGCTCGTGCTGGTACGGCACGCCCTGGCGGGGAGCCGGCAGGACTGGAAGGGCGACGACGACGACCGGCCGCTCGACGAGAACGGCCTGAGGCAGGCCGAGGTGCTCGCGAGCGTGCTGGGCGCCTTCCGCCCCGCGGAACTGGTCAGCTCCCCCAGCAGGCGGTGCGTGCAGACCCTGGAACCGTACGCCGGACGGGCCGGCCTGCCGGTCCGGCTCGAACCCGTCCTGTCGGAGACCCACTACGACTTCCAGGCCTCCCTGCTCCTGGCCGAGAAGGCACTGGCCTCGAACCGGCCCACGGCGCTCTGCGGCCACGGCAAGACCCTGCCCGAGCTGATCTCCGAAGTCGGCGGCCGGTCCGGCGACGCGCGGCTGGCCAAGGGCGCGTTCACGGTGCTGCACCACAACGGCGGCCGTGTCGTGGCCGTGGACCGCTACACCGTCTGACGCGATCTCCAGCCGGCCCCGGGCGCGTGGCGGCCGAGAGGCCGGGAGGACCTCAGAGAAGCTTCGCGACGGCGGCCGCGGTGTCGGCCCAGATCCGGGGGAACTCCTCGCCGGCGCGCTCGGCGCCGGCCCACTCCACGCCGGTCAGCACGCCGTAGGTGTAGGTGTCCTCCCCCGCCAGACGGGCGTTCGCGGCCTCGGCTGCCAGCCGTTCCTGCGCGACGACGCCGTCCATGTGGGTGCCCAGCGCCTCCTGTACCGTCTCCGCCCGCTTGGCCAGCTTCTTCATACCGGGCACCTCCGCGGTGTAACGGGCCCGCTTGGCCGCCTTGCGCACTTCGTGCATGGCGAGCTCGCGCTCGGCGGGGTTCTCGATGGACAGCGCGGTGTCGTAGGCCCTGGCGACCCGGTGCCAGCTCTTGGCCGCGACGGTCTTCAGGGTCTCCGCGGGTCTGCCGGCGGCCTTGGTGAGCACGGGGGTGGCGATCAGGTCGTCGAGGGCGTCGAGCAGGGCGAAGTAGCGCTCGGAGCCGAGAGCGTCCCTGATCCGGTCGAGGGCCTCGTGCTCGTCGTCCAGCAGGTCGGAGCTGAGGCGGACCCTGACCGGACCCACGATCAGCACGCTGTCCAGGCTGTCGAGCCTGCTCGCGAACCGCTCGCGGATGACCTCCAGGTCGCGTGCCTCGCCGAGGACCGCGCCGAGCCACTTGAGCTCGTCCTGGACGCTCCCGGTGCCCCCCACGACCGTCCTGAACGACTTCATCGCGCTGCGGAGCCGCCGGGCGGCGACGCGCATCTGGTGCACGGCGTCCTCCTCGGCCCTGCGGACCCGGGGGTCCTGCGTGAGCAACGCGCCGACCTGAGCGGTGAGATAACCGACGGCGACCTCACCCGCGGAACCCGGGGCCGTCCTGGCACGCGGCTGCTCGTGGGCCGCTCCGGCGCCACCGAGCAGGCGCGCGAGCTTGCTCGCCGATTCGGCGGGACTGGCGCCGGCCTTGCGCAGCCGCTTTCCGACCTTCTTCAGCAGCCTCTCGTCACCATGGAGGATCTCCGCCTCGACCTCGTGCCAGCGTTCGACGTGGGGCTCGTCGCCGAGCACGGTGCCCTTGACCCGGTCGTCGGCGATCTCGACCAGCCTCACCCCGGCGCCGTTGACCAGCGTGGTGACGGCACGGCGGGTGTCCAACTCGGCGACGGGCGCCAGCGGGGCACCCCGGGTGTAGGCGAGCACCAGATCCGCCAGCTCGGCAGGAACGATCTTGACGCTCCGGGTCAGCGGGTGGGTGATCTCCTGCCGTACGCCCTTGGCCTTGGGCAGCTTGAGGTGCCAGCCGGGATCGGTGCCGCCCCTGCGTCTTCTCAGGGTGATCCCCCGCGCGGCGAGCCTCAGATCGGGCGTGTCGAAGTAGAGGGCGACCAGCCGATGGGTCTTCGGGCCCACGACCTCCCCGACGCCCGGAAGTCCGGTGAGGTCCGGCAGCTGGTAATCCTCCGGCACGTCGAACTTATCCTCGATCTCTATTGCCACAGGTCATCCCCTAATTTGCCCATATATCCATTCATGCCCGGTTGTCGGGCCAGAAACCCGCTCCTGAGATCGCCGGCCCACCGGCACCCGCCGGGCGGGCGGCGGCGCGCCACCCGGTCACTTCCCGGCGACCACGAAGATCCTGCGGAAGGGGAAGACCGTACCGTACGGCCCGCGGGGGTAGGCCTCGCGGAGCAGGGCGGCGCAGTCGGCGAGGAAGCCGGCGGCCTCGGCGGGGTCCAGGCGGTCGAGCATGGGGCGCAGGGCGGTGCCGGTGATCCAGGAGAGCACGGCGTCGTCGCCGGGGAGCACGTGCAGGTAGGTGGTCTCCCACGCGTCCACCCGGCAGCCCAGTCGAGCGAGCAGGTCGTGATAGCCGGCCGGGTCGTCGACCGGGGAGGGGCGGGCCAGGTCGCCCAGCCGGTCGCGCCACCTCGTCCGGCAGAGCTCGCGGACCAGGGCGTGGCTGGGAGCGTCGAAGTTGCCGGGAACCTGGAAGGCGAGCCGGCCGCCGGGGGCGAGGGCCTCCACCCAGCGCGGCAGCAGCTCGCGGTGGTCGGGCACCCACTGCAGGACGGCATTGGACACGATCACGTCGACCGGCCGCTCAGGGCGCCAGCGCGTGACGTCGTCGACGGAGAAGGAGAGCGAACCGCCCGCCGGCGCCTTCTCGATCATGGCGGGTGAGGAGTCGAAGCCGTGGACCCGGGCGTCCGGCCAGCGCCTGGCGAGCTCGGCGGTGAGCTCGCCGGTGCCGCAGCCCGCGTCGACCACGTAGCCGGGGTTCTCTACGGCTATCCTGGAAACCAGGTCGAAGAAGGGGCGCGCGCGCTCGTCGGCGTAGCGACCGTAGATCACGGGGTCCCAGGTATATCTCGACATCAAGACAATTGATATCCGGCGAGATATCTCGATGTCAAGACAGATAGACTCCCGGCATGACCCTGCACCACGCGGACCACGACTCCAGCCGTTCGGCCGGAGCGAAGGACGAGGTCGACCTGCTGGTCGCCGCCTGGAATCAGGAACGCCCGGACCTCGACGTGGAGCCGCTACAGGTGCTCAGCCGGGTCTCCCGGCTGGCCCGCCATCTCGACCGCGCCCGCCGGGCCGCCTTCGCCGAGCACGACCTGGAGACCTGGGAGTTCGACGTGCTCACCGCCCTGCGCCGGGCCGGGGAGCCGTACCAGATGAGCCCGGGAGCCCTGCTCCGCGCGACGCTGGTGACATCGGGGACGATGACCAACCGGATCGACCGGCTGGCCGCGGCCGGGCTGGTCAGGCGGCGCCCCGACCCCGAGGACCGGCGCGGCGTCCTGGTCTCCCTGACCGACGCCGGGCGAACCCGGGTGGACAACGCCTTCGCCGACCTGCTGCGCCGCGAGCGCGAGCTCCTCGCGAGCCTGCAGGAACGCGAACAGCAGGCCCTTTCGGACCTGCTGCGCACGCTACTCGTCCCTTTTGACGCAACCGACACCGGAGCGCACTGACCTCCCATGCCCGAGGGCGGCGGGATAAACCCGGCGCGCCCCGAAGGGTGTTCCCAGCCACCCTCTCGGGCCTCAACGCACGGCCCCGAGAGGCTCACTCGCCCAGGCGGTCGGCCAGCTCCAGCCACTCACCCTCGATCGAGTCCTTCTCCGCGAGGATCTCCTTCAGCTGCGCGTCGAGCGAGGCCAGCCGCTCGTAGTCGGCGGCGGCGTTGGCCATGGACTCGTGCAGTTTCGCCTCGCGGCCGCTCAGCTTGTCGAGCTGGCGTTCCAGCCGGGAGAGCTCCTTGCGGAGATCGCGCTCCTCACGCGCCGACAGACCGGGCGCCGTCTCCTTCGCGACCGCGGCCGAGGTGGCGGAGGCCGCACCGGAGACCGCGCCGGACGCCGCGCGCGCGGACAGGGCCGCGCCTGAGGCCCGCCGGGACAGGTACTCGTCCACTCCGCCGGGGAGCATCGACAGCCTGTGATCACCGAGCAGGGCGACGGTCCTGTCGGTGACCCGCTCCAGGAAGTAACGGTCGTGACTGACCAGGATCAGCGTGCCCGGCCAGCCGTCGAGCAGGTCCTCCAGCTCGTTGAGCGTCTCGATGTCGAGGTCGTTGGTCGGCTCGTCGAGCAGCAGCACGTTGGGGTCGTCCATCAGGAGGCGGAGCAGCTGCAGGCGGCGCCGCTCGCCACCGGACAGGTCACCGACGACCTTCCACTGCGCGTCCCCCTTGAAACCGAGGCGCTCCAGCAGCTGGGAGGCGGTCCACTCCTTCTTGCCGACCTGCACGAACTTGCGGACCTCCTCGACGGTCTCCAGCACCCGGCGCTCAGGGTCGAGCTCGCCCAGCTCCTGCGACAGGTGCGCCAGACGGACCGTCTTGCCGCGTACCAGCCTGCCCGAGTCGGGGTGCACGGTACCGGCGAGCAGGCGGAGCAGCGAGGACTTGCCGGAGCCGTTCACTCCGATCAGGCCGATCCGGTCGCCGGGACCGAACTGCCAGGTCGAGTGGTCGAGGACCAGCGGTCCCTGGCCGGGTCCCCCGGCGTGCAGCGTGACGTCCTCAAGGTCGTAGACCGTGCGTCCCAGCCGGGCCGCGGCGAACTTGACCAGTTCGACGCTCTCCCTGGCCGGAGGCTCGTCGGCGATCAACGCCTGGGCTGCGTCGATGCGGAACTTGGGCTTGGAGGTGCGGGCGGGCGGACCCCGGCGGAGCCAGGCGATCTCCTTGCGCATCAGGTTCTGGCGGCGGGCCTCGGAGGCGGCGGCCACCCGGGCGCGCTCGGCCTTGGCCAGCACGTACGCGGCGTACCCGCCCTCGTAGCGCTCGACCGAGCCGTCTGTGACCTCCCACGTCCTGGTGGAGACCGCGTCGAGGAACCACCGGTCGTGGGTGACGACCAGCAGTGCCGTCCTGCGGCCGGCCAGGTGCCTGGCGAGCCAGTCGATGGCCTCGATGTCGAGGTGGTTGGTGGGCTCGTCCAGGATGATCAGGTCGTGCTCGTCGATGAGCAGCTTGGCGAGGGCGGTACGGCGCCGTTCACCTCCCGACAGGCTCCCGGCGAGCGCGGTCAGGTCGATGTCGCCGAGCAGGTTGGCGAGGATCTCACGGATGCCCGCGTCACCCGCCCACTCGTGCTCGGACCTGTCACCGAGGACGATGTCGCGCACCGGCCGCGCCGGGTCGAGGTCGTCGCCCTGCGACAGCACCCCTACCTGGAGCCCCCGGTTATGGGTGACCCGCCCGGCATTGGGTTTGAGGTCACCGGCTATCACCGAGATGAGGGTGGTCTTGCCACCGCCGTTGCGGCCGACCACGCCGATGCGGTCGCCCGCCTCGATGCCGAGTGAGACGTCGTTGAGCAGGGGCTTGGGACCGTAGGAGTGGGAGACCGACTCAAGATTGACCAGATTCATCGCCAGACAAGCGTATCCGCTCCCGGCCCACGCGGCCCCCGCCGCGAGAACCGTCCCGTCCCTGACGGCGCCTGCGGGCGCCTCCATCGGATGGCCGCCTCGACCGGCGAGACCGGCCGGTCGTGCCCGCAGGGAGCCTAGACGACGACCGGGCCGGGCACGGGGCCGTGGGCGGTGATGACGTCGCGCGCCACGCCGGCGTCCTTCAGGCAGGCTGCCAGCTCGCCCGCGTGGGCCGCCGACCGGGCGAGGAAGGCGCAGGTGGGCCCGGAACCGGAGACCAGCGAGCCGAGGGCGCCCTGCTCCCGCCCCGCGTCCAGGGTGCGGGCCAGCGAGCCGCGCAGCGCCACGGCGGCGGGCTGCAGGTCGTTGCCGAGCTGGACACCAAGGGCCTCCGCGTCACCCTCGCGGAGCGCGGCCAGCAGCGCCTCGGCGGCCTGGGGCCAGGCCACCAGCTCGCCGCTCGCCTGGCGGAGGCGGTCGCACTCGGCGTAGACCGCGGCCGTGGACAGGCCGCCGTCGGCCAGCGCGAACACCCAGTGGAAGGTGCCCGCGACGTCCAGCGAGGTCAGCCGCTCTCCCCTGCCGGTGCCGACCGCAGTACCGCCGAGCAGGGCGAAGGGGACGTCGCTGCCGAGGTCGGCTGCGATCTCCATCAGGTCCTCACGCGGCAGGCCGAGACCCCAGAGCTCGTTGCAGGCGACCAGGGCCGCGGCGGCGTCGGCGCTGCCGCCCGCCATGCCGCCCGCCACCGGGATCGACTTGCGGATGAGCAGGTTCACCCCGTACGGGCGGCCCGCGTGCCCGGCCAGCGCGAGGGCCGCCCGGATCGCGAGGTTGTCGCCGTCCTCGGGCACCTGGTCCGCGGACTCGCCCTCCACTCGGACGCTCATCCCGGTCTCCGCGGTGGCCGTGACCTCATCGAAGATCGAGACGGCGTGGAAGACGTTGACGAGGTCGTGATAGCCGTCATCCCGTAGCGGGCCGACGGCAAGTTGCAGGTTGACCTTCGCTGGTACGCGGACGGTCACGGAGTTCATGCGTCCCCCATGGGGGCTCGCTCACTGGTCACGACGTCAGATCGTAACGGGATCCCTCCCCCCCGCACGCAAACGAACCGGCAAATCACACTATGTACCGCTTTTAGGCGTACGGTTCTCCGCGATCCTCGCGAAATCCTCGACCCTGAGCTGCTCGCCGCGGGTGGCGGGGTCGATCCCGGCTGCCCGCAGCGCCCGCTCCGCGGCGGGGGCCGTACCGGCCCAGGAGGCGAGGGCGGCACGCAGGGTCTTGCGACGCTGGGCGAAGGCGGCGTCCACCACCGCGAAGACCTCCTCGCGGGTGGCCACCGTCGTGGGCGGCTCCCGCCTGACCATCGCGACCAGGCCGGAGTCGACGTTGGGAACCGGCCAGAAGACGGTGCGGCCGACGGGACCGGCCCGGCGGACGTCGGCGTACCAGGCGGCCTTGACCGAGGGGATGCCGTAGACCTTGGAACCGGGGGCGGCGGCCAGCCGGTCGGCGACCTCGGCCTGGACCATGATCAGGACCTTGCGCAGCGACGGCTGCGTCTCCAGCAGGTGGAGCAGCACCGGGACCGACACGTTGTAGGGAAGGTTGGCGACCAGCGCGCTCGGCCGCTCCGCGGGCAGATCCTCGGGCAGGACACGCATGGCGTCGGCGAGCACCACGGTGAGCCGGTCGGCGAGCTCCGGGGCGTGCCGGTCGACCGTCAGCGGCAGCTGGGCGGCGAGAACGGGATCGATCTCCACCGCGATCACGCCGCGGACCTCGGGAAGCAGCGCGAGCGTGAGCGACCCCAGCCCTGGACCCACCTCGATGACCACGTCGTCGGGCTCAAGCTCGGCCACCCTCACGATCTTGCGGACCGTGCCCGCGTCGATCACGAAGTTCTGGCCGAGCTTCTTCGTAGGACGAATATTGAGCTTGTTCGCCAAAATACGTATTTCCGCTGGACCAAGAAGGCTCATGCTGGTCCCTCACGCAGTGGCCCGGACTCCACGCCCGCCGGACCGTTGTGGTCTCCGATTTGTCTGCCTCGATCACCCAAGGCCGCTCTCCCATGTCATCCGACAAGTTTCCCGCACCGAAGCCCATGCGAGGACGCGTGATGGAGCACGAGAGGTTCCGTTGTGGATAACGTTGCCATACGGGGGACCGACTGCGAGGAAGGGACCTTCCCGGTGAAGAGGACGTGAACCAGCTCGGTGTCGAAGGACTGCGATCCACCGACCCCGAGCGCATCGGGGCCTACCGCCTGCTCGGACGCCTTGGCGAGGGCGGGATGGGGACCGTCTACCTGGCACTGGCGCCGGCGGGACGACCGGTCGCGCTCAAGGTGGTGAAGGCGGAGGTCGCGGTCGAGGACGGCTTCGCCGCGAGATTCCACGCGGAGGTCGAGAACGCCCGGCGGGTGGCCTCGTTCTGCACGGCGCAGGTGCTGGACAACGGCACCGGCGACGACAACCGGCCGTACATGGTCACCGAGTACATCGCGGGCACGCCGCTGTCCCGCCAGATCTCCGAGCACGGCGCGCTGGAGCCCGGAACGCTGCACGGCGTGGCCCTGGGGGTGGCGGCGGCGCTGGCCGCGATCCATGTCGCCGGCCTGGTGCACCGCGACCTCAAACCCGCCAACGTGATCCTGTCCATGTCCGGGCCCCGGGTGATCGACTTCGGCATCGCCAGGGCCCTTGACTCCACGCACAGCTTCACCCGCTCGGGCGAGGTACTCGGCAGCCCCGGCTGGTGGGCCCCTGAGCAGGTCCGTGGCCTGGCCATCACGCCGGCCGCGGACATCTTCACCTGGGGCTGCCTGGTCGCGTACGCGGGCAACGGCCGCCACCCCTACGGGCGGGGCGACCTGATAACGATGGCCACCCGGCTGCTCAACAGCCCGCCCGACCTGGGCGCGCTCCCTGCCCCGCTGAACGACCTGGCCCGCCGCGCGACCGCGATGGACCCCCACCAGCGGCCCACCGCCCAGGACCTGCTGATCGCCCTGGTCGGCGGCGGGATCGCCGCTCCGTCCTCACCGGCTCCCACCCGGGCCGACCCGCCCACGTTGATAGCCGGTGACCTGCTCCACGAGTCCTGGCAGCCACCCGCCAACGTGGAGCCCGACTCCACCCAGACGCTCAGCGCGCTGAACCTGGGGACGCGGTCTCCCGCCCCGCCGATCCAGGAGCCCGCAGACCCGGCCACCGCACCCGCCACGCCCGCACCGCCCGGCCCTTCCACGGCACCGGCACCTGCGGACTCCCTCTCGCCCTCGCGGCCCGAGCCCACGACATCGCCGTCACAACCGTTCACCGGCCCCGTCCCGGCCCGGACGGCACCCGGCTTCCGGCTTTCCGCCGAACCGGACACGCCTGGCGCCGGGAGGACGGCACCCCGGCGGCGCTGGCTGTTCGCCGGGCTGGCCGTGCTCGCGGCACTGGCCGTCACGGTCGTCGTGCTGCTGAACCTGCGCGGCCCGGACCTGGGTGACCGGGGGGAGACGCGGGCGGGCAGTACCGGCGGCACCGGCGGCACCGGCGCCACCCGCGCCACCGACGTGGGCCGCAGGGTCACGACAGGCTCCTTCCTCAAGGACCCGCAGCTGATCATCCCGCGCACCCCGACGTGCGGACTCACCGTCTACGAGGGCGCCACCCCGGTACGCGGCATGCTCTGCACGATCCCGTGGACGCTGGTCAACACCGGCGGGGAGGCGGCCCGGCTCAGCCGCACCCCGCTCACCCTGCTCGACGACGTCGGCACGGCGCACACCGCCGAGAGCTCCTCGACGGAACCGCCGGCCACCCTGCCCCCCGGGGCGAAGGTGGACGGCGTCCTGGTCTACGACCTGCCCCCGTCCCGCAAACCCGCGAAGCTGACCGGAACGGTGATCGAGGGCGGCGGGGAGATAGAGGTGAGGGTGTCATGAGGCTGCTGCTCTCTCTCGTGGCCGCGGCCGCGATCGCGTGGTCGTCCACCGGGTCCGCCTGGTCCGATGCCGCTTCCACCCCGGCCGCCGACTGCACCGGAACGGGCGCGAGCGACTTCGACGGCGACGGGGTGGACGACATCGCGGTCGGCGACCCGTTCGCCGACCCCGGCGGGCTGGCCGGCGCGGGTGCCGTGCACGTGCTGTTCGGCCGGGGGGAGGGTGGGAAGGCCGTGACCGTCGCCGAGACCGAGGCGGGTGACGGCTTCGGCTGGTCGGTGCGGCTGGCCAGGATCGACGGCGACGGCTGCGCCGACCTGCTCATCGGCGCCCCGTACGCGGACGTGGCGGGCTACCGGGACGCGGGCGCGGTCTACGTGGTGCACGGCGGCCCCGACCCCAGGACGATCCGCCTGGTCTCTCCCTCCCCCGAGGCCGACGCTCACTTCGGCTGGTCCCTGGCCTCCGGCGGGACGCTGGTGGCGGTCGGCGCCCCGCACGAGAACGCCGACGGTGTCGCCGACTCCGGTGCGGTCTACCTGTTCGACACCGAGACGTCCGGCGAGGGCCGGCGGATCTCCCAGGAGTCCAAGGGCGTCACGGGCAACGGCGAGGTCGGCGACATGTTCGGCTGGTCGCTGGCGATCGGCAAACTGGGCGGCATCCCCGGCGAGCCGGATCTCGCGGTCGGATCGCCGTACGAGAACGACGACGGAACGGGGCCCCAGGCCGGCGGGGGCAAGCTGGACGCGGGGGCGCTCACAGTGATCTTCGACGTACGCGGGTCCCGGAGCGAGTACCGGAGCAAGAAGTGGGACCTCCGCGAGATCGTCGACGCCGGCGCGGGCGACCTGTTCGGTTACGCGATGGCCTACACCGAGGAGGGCGACGTCGGCTATCTCGCGGTGAGCGCCCCGCTCGGTGACGGCGGGGGCGTGCAGGACTCCGGCCTCGTCCAGTTGTTCCAGGCCTCAAGCACCCTGGAGATCGCCCCTGCCGCCACCTTCGACCAGGGCTCCGAGGGAGCGGCGGGCGAGGGATACGGGTTCTCGCTGGCGTTCACCGCCTCCGGAGGGATCAGGCTCGCCGTGGGCGTGCCCTTCGACGGCCCCGACCGGCGCGGTGGCGTGCGACTGGTGCCGGTGAGCGACCCGGCGGGGAGCTGGCTGATCACCCAGAGTCAGGCCGGCGACCACTTCGGCTGGTCCGTTGGGTTCAGCGGTAACCGGCTGGTCGTCGGCGCCCCCGACCAGGCGGGCGTGGGAACGGTCATCCTGCTGGGCCGCAACGACGCCCAGGGCGTCCCGCTCTCGCCGGGCACCGGAAAGATCCCCGCCCTGGACGGCGGCGCCTCCGCCGACTTCGGCGCCGCGGTGGGCTGAGCGACGTCACGCGAAGCTCGTCGGTACGTGACCCGCGCCCGCGGTCGTGGATCTGGCTGGGGCGGCCGTCCCAGCCGTCACCAGGAGCCGAAGACGGTCTCTCCGTTGGCGCTGACGGCGGCGGCGAGGTCGGTGAGGTCGATCTCCTTGACCTCCGCGAGGCAGCGCAGCGTGAGCGGGATGAGGTAGGGCGCGTTGGGCTTGCCCCGGTGCGGCGTGGGCGGGAGGTAGGGCGCGTCGGTCTCGACGAGGATCAGCTCCCTCGGCGCGACCCTCGCGGCCTCGCGGAGGTATCCGGCGTTCTTGTAGGTGACCGGCCCAGAAAATGACATGAAATATCCGGCATCGACGCACTGCTTCGCCATCTCGGCGTCACCGGAGAAGCTGTGGAAGACCACCACCTCCGGGGCGCCCTGCTCGGCCAGCACGCGCAGCACGTCGTCGTGGGCCTCGCGGTCATGGATCACCAGGGCCTTGCCGGTCCGCTTGGCGATCTCGATGTGCGCCCGGAAACCGGCGTGCTGGTCGTCCTTCGACGCCCAGTCGCGGTAGTAGTCGAGCCCGGTCTCCCCCACCGCCCTGACATGCGGCAGGCGGGCCAGCCGCTCGATCTCGGCGAGGGTCTCCGGCGTCGCGGCGTGCGCCTCGTTGGGATGGATGGCCACCCCGGCGTAGACGTCGGGATGGAGCGCGGCCGTCTCGGCGTTCCAGCGCGAGGACGGCAGGTCGTAGCCGATCGTGACGAGCCGCGTCACGCCGACGGCGCGGGCCTCGTCGAGGATGCCCTCGACGCTCGCCTGGGCCGCCTGCGCGGCCTGCGCGACCGGATCTCCCGAGGACGCCTGGCGGTTGCCCACCATGATGTCCAGGTGACAGTGGCTGTCGAACACCTCTGCCGGCAGGGGCTCGGGGGCGGCGGGAAGCTT
Source organism: Streptosporangium sp. NPDC002607 (assembly GCF_053592655.1). Taxonomy (NCBI): domain Bacteria; kingdom Bacillati; phylum Actinomycetota; class Actinomycetes; order Streptosporangiales; family Streptosporangiaceae; genus Streptosporangium; species Streptosporangium sp. NPDC002607. The sequence goes on along the minus strand of NZ_JBSFWD010000006.1, from coordinate 5,749 downwards.
CTGCGTGCTCACGCCGTCCAACCTACCGAGGAGCCGACCCGGCCCGCGCCCGGCGCCCCCGCGTGGACCGGCTCACTCCCAGGCCCGGGGCCGGGCCGTGGCCCCGGGCGCACCGGCCCGCCCACCGGCGGTACCGGGCAGGGGCCGGCCCGCGGCTCCGAACACCCGCCGGGCAGGCGCCGGCCGGGTGAGACCGGCCCGCTCCCAGGCCCGGGGGCCTTCGCCGCTACTCGCCCAGCCGGGCCAGTTCCTCGGCGACGATCTTCGGGTCGAGCTTGACGAAGAGCGGGGTCGGCGGGGAGAGCGGGGTGCCCACCCGGATCGGGACGGACTCCCAGCGCGCGGCGCCGTCGTAGGAGCCGGTGATGATCGGGTAGCTCCGGCCGTCCTCGTCGGTGACCTCCTGGATCTCCGGCATGCCCGCCCAGACACCGGTGCCGCCGAGCATCGCGTAGATCTTGTTGGAGGAGTTGGGCAGCACCGGGGTCAGCAGGGTCTTGGCGTCGTCCACCACCTGCAGGGCGACGTGCAGGATGGTCTTCACCCGCTCGGGGTTGTCCTTGATCTTCCAGGGCTCCTGCTCGGCCAGGTACCTGTTGGCCTCGCGGATGACCTCGAACGCCTCGTTCGTCGCGTTCTTGAACCGGCACTGCTCGAACTCGGCCGCGACCTTCGGGAAGGCCGAGCGGCTCCGCTCCAGCATGGCGCGGTCGACCTCGGTGAGGTCGGCCGCCTCGGGGATGATTCCGAAGTTCTTGGCGGCCATCGAGATCGAGCGGTTCACCAGGTTGCCCCAGGCCGCCACCAGCTCGCCGTTGTTGCGGTTGAGGAACTCCGACCAGGTGAAGTCGGTGTCCTGGTTCTCCGGGCCCGCCACCGCGATGTAGTAGCGCAGCGCGTCGGCGTCGTAGCGCTCCAGGAAGTCACGCACGTAGATGACGACCTGGCGGGAGGAGGAGAACTTGCGTCCCTCCATGGTCAGGAACTCGCTGGAGACGACCTCGGCGGGCAGGTTCAGCGCGCCGAGCGAGCCCGGCTTGCCGTCGCGGGCCCCCTGACCGTTGTAGCCGAGCAGCATCGCCGGCCAGATCTCCGCGTGGAAGACGATGTTGTCCTTGCCCATGAAGTAGTAGCCGAGGGCCTCAGGGTCCTGCCACCAGCGGCGCCAGGCCTCCGGGTCGCCGGAGCGGCGCGCCCACTCGATGGAGGCGCTGAGGTAGCCCACGACCGCGTCGAACCAGACGTAGAGCCGCTTGTTGGCCTGGTCGCTCCAGCCCTCCAGCGGGATCGGCACCCCCCAGTCGAGGTCGCGGCTGATCGCGCGGGGGTGCATGTCGCCGAGCATGTTCAGGGCGAACTTCAGCACGTTGGGCCGCCAGTCGCCCTCCTTGGAGCGCAGCCACGACGCCAGAACCTCGGCGAACGCGGGCAGGTCGAGCATGAAGTGCTCGGTCTCCACGAAGACCGGCGTCTCGCCGTTGACCTTGCTCACCGGGTTGATCAGCTGGACCGGGTCGAGCTGGTTGCCGCAGTTGTCGCACTGGTCGCCACGGGCGCCTTCGTAACCGCAGATGGGGCAGGTGCCCTCGATGTAGCGGTCGGGCAGGGTGCGCCCGGTGGAGGGCGAGATGGCGCCCATCGTGGTCTGCGGGAAAATGTAGCCGTTGGCGTGGAGTCCCTTGAAGATCTCCTGCGCCACCGCGTAGTGGTTCACGGTCGTGGTCCGGGTGAACAGGTCGTAGGACAGGCCGAGCGCCTGGAGATCCTCGACGATCACCCTGTTGTAGCGGTCGGCGAGCTCGCGGGCGCTCAGGCCCTCCTTGTCGGCCTGCACCTGGATCGGGGTGCCGTGCTCGTCGGTCCCGCTCACCATGAGCACCATGTTGCCCGCCATCCGCTGATAGCGGCTGAAGACGTCGGATGGCACGCCGAATCCGGAGACGTGCCCGATGTGGCGGGGGCCGTTGGCGTAGGGCCAGGCGACCGCGGTCAGGATGTGCTGGGACATGGTGCCCAGCCTAAGGGACGCGGGCTCAGGCCTTGGTGCTCTCCCTGCCGGTAGTGGAAGCCTCTGCCGCCTCGGCGGCGCGCTTGACGGCCTCGGCGGCCTCCTCCGCCGCGGAGGCGGCCACGTCGATGGGCGTCTCCTTGGTACGGCGGATGCCGAGGATGCTGATGAACAGCGCGGCGAAAATCGTCTGGAAGCTCACGATCAGCGCGGTGGCCGAGGGCACGACGAGGCGCAGCGACTCCGAGGGGATCAGCGGGCCGAAGCTGCGGGTCTGCCAGTGGACCAGGGAGGCGACCAGGCCGCCCAGACCGCCCAGGGCCAGCAGCCCGCCGACGATCAGCCCCTTCTCCAGGGAGACGATGTCGATGAGCTTGCGCACTCGCCGATCTTCCGGCAGGAAGCCCTCCTCGGCCGCGTACACCTTGGTGAACAGCGCGAACAGCACCGCCTGGAAGCCGATCACCACCATGGCGGAGGCGCCGACCAGGGTGTCGACGTCGAACGCGAGCTTTCCGATGTAGACCGGGCCGAAGGTCAGGGCGGCGCCCGCGACCAGGCCGAGGGTCATCAGCACCAGGCCGGGGATGAAGAACAGCCAGCGCGGGCTGTAGAGCATCAGGAAGCGCAGGTGGCGCCAGCCGTCGCGCCAGGAGCGCAGGTGCGGCGGGCGGGAGCGGCCGTCGGGCGAGAGCGTGGTGGGCACCTCGCGTACGTCCAGGCCCGACAGGGTCGAGCGGACCACCATCTCGCTGGCGAACTCCATGCCACCGGTCTGCAGGCCGAGCCTGAGGATGGACTCGCGCCGGAAACCGCGCAGGCCGCAGTGGAAGTCGCCGATCGCGCTGGGGAAGAAGAGGCGCCCGATGAAGGAGAGCACCGGGTTGCCCAGGTAGCGGTGGAGCGGGGGCATGGCGCCCGGCGCGATGCCGCCCTTGAACCGGTTGCCCATCACCAGGTCGGCGCCGTCACGGAGCTGCTCGACGAACGGCAGCAGCGCCGTGAAGTCGTAGGAGTCGTCCGCGTCGCCCATGATGACGTAGCGGCCGCGCGCGGCGCGGATGCCACCCATCAGGGCGTTGCCGTACCCCTTGGCGTCAACGTGCACGACCCGGGCCCCGGCCTCGCGCGCGAGCTGCTGTGAGCCGTCGGTGCTGCCGTTGTCGGCGATCAGCACTTCCCCGTCGATCCCGTGTTCCCGCATGCAGGCGAGTGCCTTGCGTACGCAGGTCTCCACGGTCTCCGCCTCGTTCAAACAAGGCATGACCACGGTCAGTTCCACGTCTCAACCCTTCACTTACGGCACAGGCCAATCTCACCATGATGCCCTCTGAAGCCCCTCGCCCGGGTCAACTCCCTGAAACGGCTGGCATCCTGTAAGGCATGGTGACCGTCGCCGACCGCCCTCGCCTGGACGTGCCTTTGCCTGATCGGATCCCTCGCCTGCGAGCCTTCCTGTACCGGCATCGCCTCTTCGTGGCCGCCCTCGTGCTGGCGTTCCTGCTGCGTGTGGTCACCATGCTCGGCTATGGCCCGGCCCTGTGGTTCAACGACTCCTACGAGTACGTCTCCGGGGCGGTGAACCCCGACCGGCCCAGTGCGCTGCGCCCGAACGGCTACTCCTTCCTGCTCCTGGCGCTGCGGCCGCTGCACAGCTTCGGCCTGGTGGTCTTCGTGCAGCACCTGATGGGCCTGGGCATCGCGGTGCTGATCTACACCCTGCTGCGCGGCAGGTTCGGCCTGCCCGGCTGGGGGGCGACGCTGGCCGCGGTGCCGGTGCTGTTCGACGCGTACCAGATCCAGCTCGAACACCTGGTCATGTCCGACGCGATGTTCATGCTGCTGGTCGTGGCCGTGATCACGCTGGTGCTCTGGCACCGGCGGATGTCCTGGCGGGTCGGCGCGGCGATCGGGCTGCTGCTGGCCCTCACCGCGCTCACCCGGTCGATCGGCCTGCCGATCCTCGCGCTGGTCGTGGTCTACCTGCTGGTCAAGCGCACGGCCTGGAAGACGATCGCGGCGATGATCACCGCGTGCGCGCTCCCCGTGGTCGGCTACATGGCCTGGTTCGCCTCCGCGTACGGCAACTTCGCGATGACCAACAGTGACGGCGCGATCCTCTACATGCGGACGGCGCTCTTCGCCGACTGCAAGAAGATGCGGATCGACCCCCGCGAGGAGCTGGAGCTGGCGCTGCTGTGCATCAGCGCGCCGCCGGGCCAGCGCGGCTTCTCCGGGCAGAAGTACCTCTGGTGGGCACAGAACGGCCAGCGCTTCCACGCCTTCGGGGTGGGCAGCACGTTCACCCCGGAGACCAACAAGACGGCGGGCGCGTTCGCCCAGCGGGCCATCCTGTCCCAGCCGCTCGACTATCTGAGCCTGGTGGCCGGCGACTTCTTCCGCGCCTTCCACTGGGACCGGCCGCGCTTCCCGGATTTCAACACCTACCGGCAGTACGAGTTCCTGCCGGAGAACAAGATCCTCCCAGCCTGGAGCTCCTATCGGGGAAGCACCGACACCGACGCGCAGAAGTACGATCCGGGCCTGCGGACCGCGCAGATCCAGGGCAAGCTGCGCGTGATCGGTACCGACGTCCACGACCCGTGGGCGGGCTTCATGCAGGGCTACCAGCGGATCGTCCGGCTGCCCGGCCTCGTGATCGGCGTGCTGCTGCTGATCGGCCTGGCCGGGGTGGCGGTGCGCTGGCGCAGGCTGGGCGGCCCCGTGCTGCTGCCGTGGCTGGCCGCCTTCGGTCTCATCCTGGCCCCGGCCGCGACCGCCGAGTTCGACTACCGCTACCTGCTGCCCGCGGTGCCGCTGGCCTGCCTGGCGGCCGCGATCTCGCTGCGCCACGGGTTCTCCCGGCCCGCCGCGTCCGGCACACCTGCCGCGCCCGTCACGCCCAGCTCCGGAACAGCATCCGCGACCACCACTGGGAGTGCGGGATGACCTCGGCGGCCAGCACCGGGTAGAGCCACCAGAAGTTGACCAGCGCGAGCAGGGTGAAGGCCCCCACGACCGCGGCCCCGAGCGCCCTGCGGTTGGGCGCGGCGTCGGCCCGCCCGATGATCAGCCCGGCGACCATGGTCAGCGCGAGGATCATGAAGGGGACCATGGTGATCGCGTAGAACAGGTACATGGTCCGGTTGTCGGCGAGGGCGTAGTAGAACCAGGGGAGCCAGCCCGCGGCGTAGCCGAGGAGCAGGGCCCCGGCGCGCCAGTCGCGGGTGGCGACGTACCAGGCGATCATGGCGATGAGGGCGGCCAGGCCGCCGTACCAGATGACCGAGGTGCCGACGCCGAGCACCGCCTCGGCGCAGTTGTCGGCGCCGCACCCGGTGCCGGGGGTCTCGTAGTGGAACGCCACCGGGCGCGAGAGGATGGGCCAGGTCCAGGGTGTGGACTGGTAGGTGTGCCCCTCGCTCAGCCCGGTGTGAAAGCTCAGCACCTGGAAGTGGTAGCTCAGCCAGGAGCGGAGGGAGTCGAAGACGAAGAACCCGGGGCCCTGCGAGGTCGCCTGCGCCCAGTTGCGGCCCCAGCCGAGCGACGAGGCGAACCAGCCGGCCCAGGAGGCGATGTAGGTGAGGGCGGGCAGCAGGCCCATCGCCAGCAGGACGCCGGTCAGGTCCCGGTTGACCACTCCCAGGTACGGTCTGCGCAGGCCGATGGCCCTGCGGGCGCCGGCGTCCCAGACCAGGGACATGATCGCGAAGGCGACGAGGAAGAAGATCCCCGACCACT
>NZ_JBSFWD010000005.1:318311-319575 GCF_053592655.1 Streptosporangium sp. NPDC002607 | reverse complement strand
CGCCGATGGTACTGCACCGGGGACGGTGTGGGAGAGTAGGTCGCCGCCGGACAATCTTTTATGAGGGCCCTCACCTTTTGGTGGGGGCCTTCGTGCTTTCCGGGAGCTTCGGGAAAGGGGCTTGCGGGGTTTTTCTGGGGTTTTCAGTGGGCTTCCGGATAAGGGGGCCGGCCTCGGTTCTTGCCGGTTCGTAGTGGTTTCCGGGGAGTCACCGAACAAGGGGCTGTACCTGGAGCCCCGCCGGTCGATGGGCATTCTTGGTGTTTCCACGCACTGGAATCCGAACCGCCGGCCAGTGTTTCTCATGCTTTCCAAGGAGAGTTCCGAAAGGTGCTTCTGGGAGATGCGGAAATCATCCCAGGAGCAGGGGCTTGATGGAAAAGCCAGCCGCTCGTGTTCCGGTTAAGGCCTCCACGGGCCGCTGAACTTCTTTCGCCATCGGGGAGAGCCTCCGCTGAGCGGCCCTCTGCGCTGCCGAACCCGCGACGGCAGGCGGGGGCCGGACACTCCGCAGCGCTCTGAAATCCGGCAATGGACTGCGCCACGACGTTCGTGATCATTTACGGGTACCGGAGAAGGGCGTATGGAGTTTCAATGGCTTGCTAGGCTGGAGAGGCCGGGCCACCCCACCAGCGGGTGGCCTTCGTCGCGCCAGACCACGATAGGGCGGGGCAGCGATAGCGAACGGGGCGCACCCCGCGGCCGGAGACCGCCCGCACAGCGAACCGTCCCATCCGATCGAGGAGATGGGATGCGCTCGCAGAGTGAGCCAACGAATGGACCAGAAGTGAACAGTGACAACCGGCCTGAAGGCGCGGGTCGACGCGAAGAGGGCGAGAACCGCGGATCTGGCGGTCAGGGAGGTCACCGCGGCGATCGCGCAGGTGGCTACAGGGGACGTCCGGGAGACGGCCCCCGATATGGTGAGCGCCGAGAGGGGCGCCCGGGCGGTTCTTCCGGCTCTCGTGACCGCGGCGACAGGCCGTCCTACAACCGTGACGACCGTGGTTCCGCTCGTCCTCCTTTCAACCGAGACGACCGGCCAGGCGGTGGGCAGAGGTCTTCGGGGCCGCGTGGTGACAACCAGCGCTCCTATGGTGATCGCGACCAGCCCCGAGGCGGTTCCTACGGAGCCCGTGACCGCGGGGACAGGCCGTCCTTCAACCGTGATGATCGTGGTGAGCGCAGGCCGTTCAACCGCGATGAGCGTCCGGGTGGGGAGCGTCCGTCGTTCAACCGTGATGATCGTGGTGAGCGCAGGCCG